>JAFWZG010000048.1 GCA_017517385.1 Akkermansia sp. | reverse complement strand
CAGGGTATCCGGCGAGGAGAGATAGAAGAGTTGCGGCAGGAACATTAGTTCCGGGACCAATCACACGCCGAGAAACCGCCGTATGCCATAAATGGCACGTACGGTGGTGTGAGAGGGGGACGAAAGTCCCCCTACTCGATTACCCCTTATTATGCAAGTGCAGCCAGCAGCTCAGCCCTCCCTGCGGGCAGATGTTGAAAATGCTGCTGAAGGCTCACATGGGCAGGCAGAGCAGCTGTATAAATACCGTGCAGCGTGGCAAGGCGTTTCTCAAAATGTGTAAGCAGAGCCGGGCGCAAGCGGGCCTCGGCCACATAATCCAAAGCCCCGGCCATGAGCGTATGCCACTCACCGCCGGGAGTAAACGTTTCTACTGTGGCCAGCAGTAAGTTAGCCATATAGCCGCAGAGCCGCAAATGCAGCAGGCTACGCCGCAGCGGCAGGCGCGGGTTCAGCAGCTCCACACTGTGAAGCGTGGCTAAATCACCACGCGACGGCACAGAAAAAAGCAGCTCGCACTCATGAAAGAGGTCGAGCCGCCCTGTAAAATCACTTCCGGGCTTGCGCGCATTCCGGGCAGCGGTACGCACCACTCCCGCGCTGCGGGTGCACCAAGTCACAATCAGCCCGTAATCTCCCAGCGGGCTGAGCTTGAGTATGCACCCCTCATCGCGCAGCTTCATGCCGGGAGTTACTCCTGTGCGTTACGGTCCGTTAAGCCGGAAACATTGAGAGCCTGTCTGTAACCGCTGAGATAACCGGTACCGCGGAAAATACTATCAGCTGCGCTCAGCTCACGCAAAGCAGCCTTGCGATCACCTTCTACATACAAGAATACAGCCTGGCTGTAATAGTACAGCGGAGCGTCCAGCATGGGTGAGTAATCCGCCACCAGTGCACGGGCTTCATCCAAACGCTCCAGCATAACGAGGCAAAGCAGTTTGCGGAATGTGAGGCTGTACGTGAGCTGATCCATTTCCTTGTAACGAATCATATCCAGCAGCTCATCCGTCGTAGCTATGCATTCTTCATATCGGTGCATTCCCAGCTGAAGAAGGGAGAGGGAAAGGCGAGCCACAGAATCCTGAGAATCATTGCTAAGCACCTTATTCAAATTCTGCTGGGCCTCCTCATAGCGGGCCTGAGAAATCAATGCACTCGCACGAAGATTCCACACATTAGGATTGGAGGTCGTGTACATCTCGCATGTGTTCAGGTGCCCTTCGCACTCTACCATGCGCCCGGCAGCATAGGCGCGCTTAGCGGCCTGAAAGGCTTCTGTATATGCGCTTCTGCTCTCAGGGGACAAGTTAGAAAGTTCACGAACCCATTCGGGAATAGTTTCATCCTCCGTCTCTTCCTCTGATTCCCGCTGAGTAGGAGCAGTCGGTAAGCTCCCGGTAGGCAAATCCGCTTGGGCATTAAAACCAAACACAAAAATACCGACACTCGCAGCCAACAAATATGATTGATATGCTATTTTTCTCATATGTTAAGGTATGTTGAAATTTTCTCTACAATAGCTCTGGGAGTCAGCCCATGCTTCTCTCGCAGCTGTTCCAAGCTGCCATGCTCCACAAATACGTCTCCCCAGCCAATTCGCAGTACGGGAGTATCAACTCCGGCCGCATTCAACGCTTCCTGAACGGCACTACCAAAGCCACCGCTAATCACATGGTCCTCCAGAGTCACAATCAGGCGGCACTGCTCAGCAAAGTGCTTCAGGCACTCTTCATCCAGAGGCTTAATGAAGCGAGCGTTAATATGAGCACAGGATACCCCCTGCTCTTCCATCAGCTCTCGCACTGCCACTGCTACACGGTTCATATTCCCCAGTGCCAGCAGAGCAACTTCACCCTCGGGAGTAATAACCTCCGCTTTACCGATGGGGAGAGGCTGAGGTTCATCCGGCATCGGAACGCCCTCACCAGCACCACGCGGATAGCGTATAATGCTCGGGCAATCATTAATCTGCTGCATGGTGGCAAGCATGTGACAAAGCTCAGCTTCATCACGCGGTTGCATCATAACCACATTCGGGATACAGCGCATCATGCTGATGTCAAAAAGGCCATGATGAGTGGGTCCATCATCTGGGGAAAGCCCCGCGCGATCCATACAGAAGCGTACCGGCAACTTCTGCAGTGCGGCATCATGCTGAATCATATCCACGCAGCGCTGCATGAAGGTGGAGTAAATAGCCAAATACGGCTTCAGCCCCTGCGTCGCCATGCCACAGGCAAAGATGGACGCATGCTCCTCAGCAATACCAACATCAAAGAAGCGCTCAGGAAACTTTTCACGGAAAATATCCAAGCGGGTACCACTAGGCATGGCCGCCGTGATAGCTGTAATGGATGAATCCTTCTCAGCAAGGCGGCTCACGCAGCGTCCGAAGGCTTCAGAATAGGTGATAACAGGAGCCTTTGCCGTGCTGCCGTCCTGCACATCATACTGGCCCACTCCGTGGAACTTCGTGGGATTCTGTGCAGCCGGTTCATATCCCAACCCCTTCTTCGTGATAATGTGCAGGATGATATGCTCATCCCTGCGGGATGCTATACGCAGCACACGCTCCAGCCTAGAGATATCGTGCCCATCAATCGGACCATAATAAGTAAGCCCAAGCTGCTGAAAGAAACTCAGCGGTGTAATGAGCCCTCGCGCTGCGTTAAAAATTTTTGAGGCCTGCGCCTTTATCTCTTTCCCGCCAAGGCGCTCAATGAACCCCTTTGCTCGATCTCGCAACCATGTATACGTATCCGTCTCCTGAAGTGAGGAAAAATAGCGTGAAAGAGCACCCACATTCTTATCAATACTCCATTCATTATCGTTCAGGATGAGAATGAATTTCTTCGTATTGGTAGAAATGCTGTTAAGGCCTTCCAGTGTGGTTCCACAAGTGAATGCGCCATCCCCCACCACGGAGATAACATTGAAGTCGTCCCCGGCCAAATCACGAGCAGCGGCCATACCCACACCAGCGGAGAGGGCCGTTCCGGCATGCCCCGCGCCATAGGCATCATGCTCGGACTCACTAATCTTACAGAACCCGGAAATACCACCAAACTGGCGAATGGTATTCAGCTCAGCACAGCGCCCGGTAAGCATCTTATGCACATAGCACTGGTGAGACACGTCAAAGAGTATCTTATCACGCGGAGTTGAAAACACTCGGTGCAACGCAATGCTCAGCTCCACCACCCCTAGATTCGGTGCCAAATGCCCACCCGTAACCGAAAGGGTGTTCACCAGCACATTACGAATCTCAGCAGCCAGCTCAGGAAGCTGTTCTGCTTTAAGATTCTTCACATCTTCCGGCGAATGAATACCGGAAAGTAGAGGTGGTAACTCAAACGAGGCTGAATCCATCTTCTTCATCTTTCGGGAGTGTGGCAGCAGCTGACACCGTTGCCGGATTATCCAGAGTCTTAATACGCAGTTCTGCTTTTTCCAATAATTTTCGGCAATTTACCACTAAGCGACGTCCTTCCTCCACGAGTGCTATCGTCTCCTCAAGCCCCGTCTCAGGATTTTCGAGTCTGGCAGCTATCGCCTCCAATCGCTCCATGGACAGCTCAAAACTGAGAGCTTTTTCTTTTTTGCCTCCAGCAGACATATGTATTACGTGAATATCAGTTACGGGCCTCGGCTTGGTTGTAGTAAATCATCTCAGCACCGAGCAGAGGTATACGGTTAGAGAATCGGCCTTGTGAAGAAACCAAGTTCCCAAGCGTCATCGTCTGCCTATTAGCGCTGACACTCTCCACGAAGTAATCAGCCAAGGCAAGATTATGGCGCGGAACCATCTGAAGGATCTTACCCTCTAAAGCAAGAGGCGCAAAATCACCCATGTTAGCAACAATACCGGACACGCCGTTACTCACCGTCGTATGTGACGTGGGGGTGATAAGAATCCCCTGCAGCTCCAAGCGGCTCTCTTTCAGGGCGGGTTCCACGATGCTTACCAAATCATCCACAGATGTGGGAATCCACAAAGCCCTTCTGTCAGCATACCAAGCCACTGCCCATGGTTGATCCGTCACGATAACATGATCCGGAGATGAAACATCTACCAGAGAATTGTTAAGTGCCGGCGGATAATAGGGAGGGAAATGAGGACGACCGCGGTCACCAAGCCAGATACCTCTGTAGATATTTTCGGGAAGAGTTACAATGAAGGGACCGGCAGACACAGCAACCATCAAGAACATGGTAAGCCCACGCAATTGATTGAAGGTTGTGCCTTCGAGGTTAATTCTAGCAAGGAAGTTAAAGACCAGCGATACACCGAACGCCACGAAAAGAGGAGCAAAGAGGATTGCAAGCTGGGAGGGATTCTCCGGCGTATTAACACCGAAGAGAGCCATACCCACGCAAGAAATAACCCACATGCAGAATACGCCCCACTTCATACTCTGCACCGACTCACGCTTGAAGCGATTGAAAAGAGCAAGGAAGAAGAACGGCACCACCAGAATGGAGCCCATGTTCACATAAAGCCCGCGAAGCTGAGCGAAGGTGTGCCCAATAAATCTCAGCACAAAGCTCTGGCTCTGCAGCGGCATATTATTCAGGTTAGCGGAGCGCATGGCAAGCTCCTCACCACCGCCGAAGCTGTTATAAAGCCCCAAGAAAGCGTTACCGAAAACACTTCCGGTATACTGATAATTCCGCACAGCAGAATAGGCAAGCAACAGCAGCAACACGCTACCGCCAACAGCTGCATATGCGCCCATGGGGCGGAACCTCATGCAGACGTAAATCAGAAGACCAGCTACCACCCAAATTCCCATCCATGATGTCAACACCATCAGCCCCAGGAAGAAGAAGGCGAGCGCCACGTATAAAAGCGCCCAGAGGGAATCCGATGATTCATAACACTTAATTGCTGTAAGCAGCATATGCATGCCAGCCAGCATGAAGCAAAGCATCAGAGGCTGAGGAAGTCCACTCACCGAGTAATTCAAAAGCAAATCACTGAAAATAAGGAAGCAGGAAGAAGCACACGCCACCATCTCATCGAACAAACGAGCAATGAGCATATAGGCCAAGATGATGGCTATAATAAAGAACAAGGTCGAGGTAGAGGAAATCACCCTATCAGCCCCATACACATACCCATCCGTCATTCGAGTTCCGGAAAAATCATCATAACCGGTTACCTTCAGCGCAACGGCCATGGCCACGATATTCAGCGGCGCATACATGGTATCTTTCAGCCGGCTCAAATCAGCGGTCTCATTATTCGGCATTTCGCCCCACCCATATACCTGCATCAGATTAATAGGACGCAGCACACGAGTTTCAAAACCTTCACCTCTTGCCAGAGAACGGGCAATCTGAGCCTGCTCCATTGCAGCAGGCTGATCCAGCCCACGATAAGTAATATGAAGCTTGAATAAACACATGAACGCAAGCAGTGCCGCCACAACTAGGCGCAATACCACAATTGTCTTCGAACTTCCTTCACGTATTATGCTTGCCATATTCTCGTTTTTAACACGTTTGTAAAATTATAAATAAGAACTGAACACCTCTCTAGCCTCTGACATCTTGCGCTGCAGAGTGCGGCGGTTTATACCGAGAAGCTCAGCGGCCGCGGTTCTGTTACCCCCGGTATGCTGCAAAGCTCGCAGAATAGTCTGCCGCTCGACGTATTGTAAATTAAACGAGGGGGTAAAATCAAGCCCAAATTCCGTATGCAGATGACTTTGCGAAGGTACTTGGCTGTCATTCTGTGAAAAATCCGATGATTTCTGCAGATATTCCGGCAAATCTTCCGGCGTGATAAAGGCACTGTCACTCATCACCACCCCGTGCTCCACTGCGGTCCGCAGTTGGCGCACATTGCCGGGCCAAGAAAAGTGGCGCAACAAATCCAGCGCCGGTCGAGACAAGGTCTTTGCGGGCTTGTTATTTTCACGGCAGAGTTCCTGCACAAAAGCGTTTGCCATGAGAATAACGTCGCCCGCGCGCTCGCGCAAGGGGGGCAATCGCAGGGAGATGACGTTGAGACGCTGGTAAAGATCCAGCCGGAAAGTCCCCTGCTTCACCATCTCCTCCAAGTTCCTATTCGTGGCCGCCACCACGCGCACATTCACCGGAATGGCCGTGTTGCTACCCACACGCTCGATGCTGCGCTCCGCCAAAACACGCAGCAGTTTCACCTGAGTCGGGATATCAATTTCACCGATTTCGTCCAAAAAGATAGTACCGCCATCCGCCTCTTCAAAGCGGCCTATCCTGCGCTGCATGGCCCCGGTGAACGAGCCTTTCTCATGGCCGAAAAGTTCACTCTCCATCAGCTGGGGAGAAAGCGCCGCGCAGTTCACAGCCACAAAACGCGCCTTGCTGCGGGGAGAAAGGCTGTGAATGGCACGGGCCACAAGCTCCTTACCGGTGCCGGTCTCGCCCTGAATAAGCACGGTGGCCGTAGTGGGTGCCACTTGGCGAATGCGGTTAAAAATGGGCTGCATCTGCGGGCTATCTCCCAGCATGGAGTCCAAGCCGCCGGAAGGATTCAGGCGGGAAGTCAGCTCTTCATTACGAGCCTCCAAAGAGCGCGTATGCGCCGCGCGGCGCAGCAACAGCTCCACCTCATCCAGATTGAGCGGCTTTGTCAGGAAATAATAAGCACCATGCCGCCTCGCCTCAGCAGCGGTATCAGCGCTGCCATAGGCGGTCATCATGATACAGGTCGGCGGGTTCGGCAGGCCCTGCGCATAATCGATAAGGGCCATGCCGTTCTCGCCACCCAAGCGGAGATCGGTAAGCAGAATATCCACCGGCTCACTGTCCATGAGGCTGCAAGCTGCCTTGCCGTTAGAAACAGCATACACCTCATAATCGTCCTCCAGCGCTAGGCGGAGGGCATCTCGCGTGGATTTTTCATCATCCACTATCAACAGCACCGGTAACATAGGGCTCACCTTTCTCCGGATAATATTTTATTAGATAAGCCAGAGACCCTCGGCTTCATCAAAACCGAACATGATGTTGAAGGCATGCACACCCTGACCACCGGCACCCTTAATCACATTATCCTCGGCACTCATGAGCACCACACGGTTCGTGCGGGCATCCACCGCCCAGCCGATGTCCACAAAGTTCGTGCGCGTGACGTTCTTCGTATCGGCAGGCTTACCGGCGCCAAGCAGGCGCACAAACGGAGCACCGGCATAAGCCTTCTCCATGCAATCCGTGATATCCTGCAGGGTGACGCCGTCAGCCAGCTTAGCCACAGTGGTGGTAATAATACCGGTGTTCACAGGCATGAGATGCGGAGTGAAGGTGATGGTAACCTTCTGCCCCGCTGCGAGGGAAAGCTCCTGCTCAATTTCGGAAAGGTGGCGGTGACGGGGCACGCCATACGCGCGCATACTCTCATTACACTCGCAGTACAGCAAGCTCACATCAGCCCTACGGCCGGCGCCGGACACACCGCTGCCGCTGTTCACTACAATATCCTCCACTTTCAGCAGCCCCGCGCGGAAAAGCGGAACCAGCGGAAGTATGATGCTGGTGGGATAACACCCCGGAGAACCTACGATGCGGGCCTTCTTAATTTCATCACGGTGCCACTCAGGCATACCGTACACAGCCTCCTGCATCAGCTCCACATCCGCATGCGGCTTCCCGTAAAACTCCTCATACACCGCAGGATCATTCAGACGGAAATCGGCGGACAAATCAATCACGCGAATACCGGCTTCCACCAGCCCGCGGCCATAGCTCACGGAAACACCATGCGGCAGCGCCAAGAACGCAGCCTCGGCGCCCGTCGCAGCTATAGCCTCCACATCCGAATCCGTAAACTTCAGGTCAGCACCCGGCACATTACGAAAACGCGGGAACAAATCACACAACTCCTGACCCGCATACTGACGAGACGTGGCGCATACCAATTCCACCCCCGGGTGGCGCAAAAGGATGCGCAGAAGCTCCTGACCAGTGTATCCACTGGCCCCGACAACGGCAATTTTTACCTTTTTCATGACAAAAATGAGTATATCATGAAAAAAATGTGTTGACAACTGTAAAAATTCATGTATACTCCCCTTGTCGACACGCTCCCGAGCGCAAGACAAACAAATATCCCAAACATCGGGCAGTAGCGCAGTCTGGTAGCGCACTTGCATGGGGTGCAAGGGGTCGTGGGTTCGAATCCCGCTTGCCCGATACAGAAAAGGCTCAGCAATGGTAATCACCGCTGCTGAGCCTTTCGCTTTTTCCCACCCCCAGCGGGATGAGAACACACGACCCCGTAGGGGGATCCGTCTTCGCCAGCTTCACTGGCTACGCCGAGACAAAGTGGGCTGGGGGCGAGTATGCGAGCAACCAGCCCCCGAGCCCCGGGCACACCTGCCCGGGGGTACTCTGCAAAGCAGAGCGAGGGGGGCGGGTAGAATCCCGCTTGCCCGACATAGAAAAAGCTCAGCAATTTTTATACCCTGATGGTGTATCTCAGCACATGTGTCCCAAAGTTTGGGGGGAATATAGCCATTGTGTACTCAAAATCAGCGTATTTTGCCGAATTCTCCTTGGCCGGGTATCATACAGCCCGTTCATTGGCACAATTTTTCTTTTATCCCAACATCGGCGTAAGCCGCTTACTTTTAATTCGTAAAT
>JAFWZG010000111.1 GCA_017517385.1 Akkermansia sp. | reverse complement strand
GCAAGCGTCGTCGTTGATATACGCCGCCGGCGCCGGGCATCTCGCAAATCATTTCCCATCTTCTTCAGGGCTTTTACTGCTTGCGGATAGAGTGGCCATCTCTCGTTCATGATGCCTGATTATGTCTCATATCTGAGTAAAAAGCAAGAGTTTTTACTCAGATGTAGGACAAAATACCTCTTTTCCCATAATTTTCAAAACCCCAGCAATCCCTGTCAAGGCATACTCATGCCAAGACTGGGATTGCTGACAACAAAACATCAGGCGGTACGTGCAGGATACGGAGTCGCGGATGACGCCACCGGTTCAGTGATAGCCTGGGCAATGAATGATTATCAAGCCCTCGCATCTTATCGGCCCGGCTGGCAGTGCAATACTGGCGTTCTATCTCTTCTGAATCGTGGCCTACTATTCTACCATACATGGTTGACACTACACAAGACAAAAAATCGCACTGTGAAGGGGTTACATCTTCTACAGTGCGTTATTTATGGTAAAATCTGATCGGGGCGACAGGATTCGAACCTACGACATCCAGCTCCCAAAGCTGGCGCTCTACCAGGCTGAGCTACGCCCCGTAATGTTGCCTTAAATCCGGGCATAAAAAAGAGTGGCTCGGGACGGGTTCGAACCGCCGACACGCGGATTTTCAATCCGCTGCTCTACCAACTGAGCTACCGAGCCACTTAGTGCAAGCTCACCATTTTTGGTGGGGTGCGGCGGAATTATATACTTTTCTGCGGCTCTTGGCAAGTAAAAAATGATAAAAAAGCTAATTTTTTTTAATGGGGGTGTGCAAGGTGTTGATTTTCAGTAGTAGGAAGATTGGGGGGAAGTGAGGGGTGTGTGCGGAGGATATTACGGGAAAGATGAAAAAATGCGAAAATAGGCGGTTTGGTGTACAAAAAAAGATTGCAATCAGGAGAGCAGGGGCGTATACTAAACACGCATGGTAGCAGAAAATATTCTTTATATCGTAGCCGCGTATCTGATAGGCTCCGTACCCTTCGGGTATTTGGCGGGGAAGATGAATGGTATTGATTTGCGCGAGCATGGCTCACGCAACATCGGTGCGACAAATGCTGTGCGCGTGCTGGGGAAGGCCTGGGGCATACCGGTCTTCATTTGTGATTTCCTGAAGGGGCTGCTGCCGCTGCTGTACATGAAGTGCCACTTGGGTGGGGATGTGACAGCAATGAGCGCGGGTGATATGGGCTGGCTGCTTGGCGTGATGTTCGCGCTGGTGCTGGGGCACACGTATACCTGTTTCCTGCATTTTAAGGGAGGCAAGGGCGTGGCCACTACGGCCGGCTGCATGTTTGCTTTCTCTTTGACGGTGGGGCTCTCCATTCTGGCCACATGGATTATCATGATGGTGCTCACGCGTTATGTGTCCCTTTCCAGCATGGTGGCCGGGCTGGTGCTGGTACTGACGGCAGCGTGGGAGTTCTGGTGGCAGGACGGCACACTGAGTGCTGCTGATGGTATGGCGCTGGGGCTGCTGACCTTCATTTTCATTCTCGTGGTGTACAAGCACCGCACCAATATCGTCCGCCTCTGCAATGGGACGGAACCTAAGGCATTCTCAAAAAAATCCAAGTGATATGAATAGAACTTTCCGAAAGACAGCAGTAATCGGTGGCGGTGCTTGGGGTACCGCGCTGGCGTTTACCGCAAGTTACAATGGTGGTGAAGTGGTGCTCTGGACGTACCGCGAGGAGGAGGCCGCCCTCATCCGCGAGACTCGCCACAGTCTTTGCCGCGTGACGGGCGCCCGCCCGCTGCCGGAGAATGTGCTGGTGACTAGCAGCTGGGCTGATGTGGCCGGGGCTGATTTAGTTATCGTGGTGGTCCCCAGTGTGGTGATGCGCAGTGTGGCGCAGAGCCTTGCCGCCGTCGGTCTGGCGGAGGATGCTGTGGTGCTGAGCTGCTCCAAGGGCATAGAGAAGGACACGAACCTGCTCATGACGGAGATTCTTGCCTCTGAGCTTTCTTGCCCCGTGGGTGCACTTTCCGGACCGAACCACGCGGAGGACATCGTGCTGGAGTTGCCCAGCCTGACGCTTGTGGGCTTCGAGGATATCGAGATTGCGACGGCTGTACAGCACCGCCTGAATACGCCCTTCCTGCGCATTTATACCACGGATGATGTGGTGAGCATGCAGATTGGCGGCGCTATTAAGAATGTGTTTGCTCTGGCCAGCGGTATTTGCGCCGGGCTGGGGCTGGGAGACAATGCCCGCGCTGCTCTTGCCACGCGTGCTCTGGCTGAGATGACTCGCCTGGGCCTTGCCCGCGGTGGCCGCATGGAGACTTTCATGGGACTTTCCGGTATGGGTGACCTCGTGGTGACCTGTTATTCTGAGCACAGTCGTAACCTGACGGCCGGCCGTATGATTGCTCAGGGTGTGCCGGTGAGCGAATGTCAGGAGAGAATTGGCCAGGTGGTGGAGGGTATTCCGAATACCATCTCATCCTATCAGCTTGCCCGCAAGCTGGACGTGCGCACGCCGCTTACGGATGCCATGTATGATATCCTTTACAATGGCAAGCCCGCTCGCCAAGCTCTGGAGGAGCTCATGACCCGCGACCTCCGCGCGGAGAATCTGAAGGACTAAGCCGCCCTTCTTCCATCACTTTATCTCCAGATGATATGACTGAGACTCCTGAGAACCTCTGGCTGGCTGAGCTTTGGCTGGAGCACAGGGACCGCTTGGTGCGCCTGATTGCCACCAGAATGCCCCCGGTGCTGTTGCGCCGCATGAGCCCGGATGATGTGGCTCAGGAGACTTATTTGGCTTGCGGCCGCCGCATGAAGTACCTGCAGGAGCATGGGGATGTGCCTGTGTTCGTGAAGCTTCGCAAGCTGGCGCTGCAGACTATCACGGATATGGAGCGCAAGCACCTCGGAGCAGGGAAGCGTGATGCCATGAAGGAGAGTTTCCTTGCGGAATCTGATAATGATGTTTCCGTGAATGCGCTTTCCCGCTTTGCTAGTTCGCTGGTGGGACCGCGCACGCACTTGGAGCGCATGGAGCTGCTGGAGCAGACGCGCAATGCCATGCGTGAGCTCTCGGACACGGACCGAGAAATCCTGGAGCTGCGCCACTTTGAGGACCTGAGTAATGCGGAGTGTGCCGCTGCTCTGGGGATTGATGTGAAGGCCGCCAGTATTCGTTACATCCGCGCGCTGAAGCGCATGAAGGAGCTTATTGGTAACATTTCTTTATGACAGATGCCGAGAAGGACGAGCTGGTCGCAGAGCTGGCCGAGGCTTACCTCGACCGGGTGCGTTCCGGTGAGCTCCTAGAAGTCTCGGCATATGCGGCGCAGCATCCGGAGTGCGAGGCTGATTTGCTGGATATTCTGCCCACCATGCTGGACGTGGAAGGGCTGGGGCGTACCTCCATGCCGCCGGCGCCTGTGCTGGCGCATTACCCGGAGCGCTTGGGTGATTACCACCTGCTGGAGCGCATAGGCAGCGGCGGTATGGGCACGGTTTTCCGTGCTCGGCAGGAATCTTTGCACCGTGAGGTAGCGGTGAAAATTTTGGCGCCGTCATGGAGTACGGATTATCGCATCAGTGAGGCCTTTGAGAATGAATCTCGCGTGTTGGCAGGGTTGCGCCATACGAATATCGTGGAGGTGTTCGGTGCCGGCCGGGAAGGGCAGTACCGCTATTATGTGATGGGCCTTGTGAAAGGGCAGGGCCTGAGTGTGGGGCGCCTTGGTGCGGCATTCCCCGGTGTACCGTATGCTGAGGCCGTTGCTCGTGTGGGTGTGCAGGCTGCTAATGCACTGGCCTTTGCTCATGCCCATGGGGTGATTCATCGTGATATTAAGCCCGGGAACTTGCTGATGGGGAATGATGGCGTGCTGCTGGTGAGTGATTTCGGGCTGGCCACCATTCTGAATGCCGGTGAAAGTGCCCCGCTGGTGGCTCAGAGTCAGGATGGCACCGTGCGCTACATGCCGCCTGAGCGTCTGCTGGGTGAGCTTGATACCTTTGCCGGTGATCAGTATAGCTTGGGGCTCACGCTGTACGAGCTGCTCACGCGCACCCCGGTGTTCCGTGAGCCTGAAGCCGGTAAGCTGGTGAAAACCATTTGCTCTGATAGTCTCCCTCCGCTGAAGGGATATGGAGAGCTGGGGGCCGTTATTAATAAAGCAGTTTCCTTTAATCCGCAGGACCGCTATGAATCCATGCAGGCCATGGCAGATGACTTGCAGCGTGTGCTGGATAGTGTGCCGGTGAAAGCGCGCCGGGCCTCGCTCTGGCGCCGGTATAGGCTGTGGTGTCGCAGGCGCCCGGCAGCTGCCATTTGGAGCCATGTGGCTGCCATGCTGCTGGTGCTGCTGTATGCTGCCACCACCGTGGGTTATGCCCGCGTGAAGAGTTCACTTGCGCGCGAAAATGCGGAACGAGAGCGCGCGGAGCTGAATGAGCAGATCGCGGACTCATCCTTGCAGCGCATCTTTGCTTCCATGGTGACCCAAGGCACTTCGGAGGAGGGCTTTCTGCCGCCCTCGCGTGCGGATGTGCGCCTACTGCAGGACCTCATGCCCTATTACGAGCAGCTCGCCTCTCAGGCGGACAGCAGCAATGCTAAGGTGACGGAGGCTTGCGCCATTTTGGCCGCCATCGCACTACAGACTGGTGATTACGCCATGGCTGAGGAGTATTACCGCCGCGTGCTTTCTCAGGTGGCCCCTGAAAGCTATGAGCATGTGATGGCGACAAATGGCTTGGCTAAGGCTATTTTCCAGCAGGAGAATCCTCAGCGATACCCGGAAGCCGTGCAGCTCATCATGGCGCAGGAGCGCCGGATTGCGGCCACGGCGGATTATGAGACGCGCTTGGAAGTGGTGCAGGGGCTGCGCCTTGTGACGCTTTATGCCCGCAGGCGAGGTAATGCACCGCGCCCGCCTCGCTCCGGCAATGGTCGCGAAGAGAGGCGGCGAGATGTGGCGGCCTCCGTGCTGGGCTCGCAAGCTAATCTGACGGAGCGTGCTGCCACCCGACTGGCTGGTCTGCTGGCAGAGCAGCCGCAGAATTTTTCTGCCCGCCTGCTGCAGGCAGAGATGCTTTCCGCCTCTCTCAGCAAGGCCGCTCAGGAACAGCTGGCGCCAAATGGAGAGACTTCCCGTGAGCTGCTGGAGGCCCTCCTCCGCGAGCAGCCGGATTCGGAAGAGTGCAAGCGTGCGTATGTGCGGATGACTGTATCCCTGCAGCGGAATGTCCGTGCCGAGGGCCAAGCGGAGCGCGCAGCCAATTATGCGGAGGAGCTTCTGGCTTCCTCCGTGCCGGATAGTGAGCTTATTATCCTTTTCCTAGCCGCCCGTGATTTGTACGCCCGCGAGCTCGCCGCCTCCGGTAAGGCGGATGCCGCCCGCAGCGAGCGTGAGCGCACCCTTGGTGTGCTTTCTTTCGTCACCTCCCGCAGTGACTTCACCTCCGCCATGCGTGAAAAGCTGGCCGCATGGGTGGCTATGCATTACAGGGCTGGGTATGATGCCGCCCAGCATGAGCGGGAGCTGCGTACCTTGCTGCGAGACTTTGATTCCGCCCGCATTCAGGCATTGCGCCAGCGCCAGATGCGCATGCGCCGCGCCCCCGGGCACCGCCGTCCTTGGCGCAACCGCCGCTTGCTCTCCACGCCCCCTCCGTCCGCTGATTGATGGATTTAGTGCATGAGGTGGACATGCGAGCACTTACGCTTTTCTATTAAGCAAGAACGCCGTGGATTTTCATCCACGGCGTTGGCTGTTACTTGTAAAGTGTGATGCGTGGGCGTGTCTCATTCCTTACCATTGTGACACGGGGCAATCCAGGGCAGACGCATTTGAAATATGACACAGGCATGAAAATGCAGAAATAACTCAACGCATTTCCTCTTCAATGCCGAGCATAATACGTTCCAAGACACGAGTATTCCATGCTGCGTGCTTTCGTTTTCTACGCAAAGGTT
>JAFWZG010000110.1 GCA_017517385.1 Akkermansia sp. | reverse complement strand
TTTCCTAAAACAACTTGTCAAGGACTTTTTACTTCGATTTCGACTTTCATCTTTCTGTTTTTTGCAAAAAGAAACACACCCGATGGCAATGTGCCTGTCGGATGCGTTCAAGATGCAATTGTGTGTGCTCAGTTTAGAACGGCAGCATAGGTGTCCTTTTCGCTGATTGGGAGGTCAAAAAAGCTCATAGCCTGTTCAAGCGTCCAGCCGTTCTTCTCCATCGCTTTCTTCAGCATGGCTATCGTGCCTTGAAGAAGTCCTTTTTCCATGCCGCGTTCCATAACACCCTGGCTCAGATTGCACATATGACCAACCTCCTCCTCGATTTGTTCGGTCATTTCAATTCCATAGTGATTTTCAAGGATGCCCTTGCGCTGTTCGGCGGAAAAGTCGCCCTTCAGCAGAATCTCCAGCATCCCAATCACATTCTGGTCAAGCTCCGCTTCGTTGATGCTGCCATCCTGATTCTGAGGAACATCCCCCAGGCGAATCATAATGACGGACAGCAGATCATATTCCTCCGGGTTCTTGACAACATGGCCGACCAACTGCTGTTCCCTCATAGAATATGCTGTGATGGTCGATTGCTCTCCTTCAGGCACGCTGGAACAAATCCAAATCGAATATACCTTCTGGATGCCGTCATAGTCCGAACCCGTGAACTCCACGTTCTTCTGCGCAGAAATCAGGCGGCTGCAATAGTAGATTGCCCGTTTCAACAGAGAATAGCCCGGATTCGATTTGTTCTGCGCTTCAACGTTTACGATAATTCCGATCACATCGTCATCTTTTGGAGCCAGCGCATTGAACCGAATGTCATAGAAAACCGTACCCTCTGTTACGGTCTTGTCCTCCGTGTTTCCGCCCCGGATGCGGGGATTGGTTTCATCCACATGAACGCCCACGCTGGCGACAGAAGGCGTGCCTTCGATGTAGTGGTTCATGATGTCCTCAATGGAGCAATCCCGATATTCGAGCAGACATTCCTTCATGATGCGGGCAAGAAACGGTTTGTGTGCCAGTAGGTGCTTGACCGCTGCGTCGTAGGCAGCTGCATCATTCACAACAGAAACGGCGTGTCCGGCAGGTGTTTCCTGATTCATCTGGCATCGCCTCCTTTCCAGCTTTATTGTAGCACAGAATCCCTGTTGTTGCAAGTGGAAACGCTGTACGAGCTGTTTACGCTGCTCACTTCGTTGATTTCGTAAGCGGCTTGAAAATGCTCGCTGAATATCCTGAGCAATGGAGCCATGAATAGAGCGTTTTCAGTTCGCCACCGTAGCCACCACCACATTCATACCATAGTAGAAGCTGCCCACATCAGAAAGCCGGATATACACAGCGTATTGGGCTTCAATGCTGTTCTCCTCCGCAGAGGGAATCCGGGAGATCTTCTCCACCGTGCCGGATCCCGGCTCGCCCATGTTCTCGATATACTGGCAGGAAACATACACCGTGTCGCCCACTTGGATGCTGTACAGGACACTTTCCGGCGCATAGGCTACAACGCGAAGTGCGTCATCCGGGTAAAGCTCTGCAATCTGAACGGGAGCGGCAACTGCGGTGCTCTGCGCCGTCTGGGTGGTCTGCCCATCTGAAGATGCAGCCCCTGCCGCATCGGCTGTCTCCGTCGCAAGCTCATCACCGATAGCTACATGAAGCGCAGCAATGATGCCGTCTGCGGGAGCATCAACGCTCTCGTGATTTGTGCGGCCAGGTGCAAATAAGCCACTGACTGTCTCGTACAGTAGTTCGCCTTTGCTGACCTGCGTACCGTTCGTGACATGGAATCTGACCAGAACCCCGTTGCCTGTGCTGGCAATCATGTCAATTGTTTGCATCGTGTCGCGCCCGATGTAGGAAGAATAGCTGTAATCCTGCTCGCGGTAGACGGACACCGATTCTCCCTTCAGAAAGGTCCCCTCCGTTACCTTGACCGTGTACTTGCCGTCCTTCACCTTGACCACCATGCCGATTCCCTTGTGGGTGTTGTCCTTGTAACAGCGAAGGTAAACGGTTTCGCCGGGGATTACGCGGACGGTGCCATTGTTCGCGTTCTTCGCCGTGGCGGTCATGGTGTACCGGTTTGCCGGGTCGATGTAGGCGACAGCGCCGTATTCTTCCACAATGTCCTCGACTTCCTCTCCCGGCTCACCAAAGAGGTAAACTGTGCCATCTGTGGATGCGTAGACCTTATGTGTGGAGACGGTTGCAATGACGTCTCCGGCAGAAACATGATCGCCAACAGCACAGTTGATCTGCTCAATCACACCGTATGCAGAGCTGACAATCGGCTGGGGCTGGGTACAAACCACTGTGCCGTAAATTAGGATGGATTCCGCCAAGGCCAATCCTGCAGGCATCATTGCCAGCATCAGCGCCAGGCAAAGGATAAAGAGCTTCTTCATGTTGATTTTCTCCCATTCTGTTTTGTCAGGAAAGCACCGCCCAGGACGGCGAGCATTCCCCATCGGATGAGCCACGCCGCCAGCTGGATGACGCTTTTTTCGCGGGTCAGGAGCTGCATCGCCGCCGCGCTGTCCTGGTGGATCGCCCAGAAGCGGGTGATGTAGGACGAAACGCTGACCGGATTTTCGGGAATCCAGTCGGTGAAGACCAGAGCCGGGGCAGTCAGGAGCTTCATGGCGGTGACGGTGGTGCCCGCTGCCGCCGCGCCCAGCAGGAGCAGCAGCGCGGTTTGCCCGGCCAGCCAGGGCAGCATGTCCCGGAGGTATCGCGTTTTCAGGCGCGCCTGGGCGGCGGTGAGGACGGCTTTGCCCAAGCGCAGCGTCCGCCGGAGCAGCCAGACCGCCAGCAGCAGCGCGGTTACGATGGCGCACCACCGCAGAGGCATGGCGGCGGCGTATTTCTCCCTGGCCAGGTCGTGAAAGCT
>JAFWZG010000047.1 GCA_017517385.1 Akkermansia sp. | reverse complement strand
TGGCCGGGTATCATACAGCCCGTTCATTGGCACAATTTTTCTTTTATCCCAACATCGGCGTAAGCCGCTTACTTTTAATTCGTAAATCGTAAATTGTAATTCGTAAATCAACGTGTCCCAAATCTTTGGGACACGTATGCCTGTTTTACCATCAAACACATATATAAACTCGTTTTTCATCCGTAAAAGGCGCACACACCAGCCGGCCGGAATGAGACCACACGCCCCCGGCAAGCATATGGAGCCGGACTAAATCTCATTGACCTCCGGGCTGCAATCTGATATCATGCACGGAGCCTACGGCGTATGCAAGTACAGTTATCAGACCACTTCACATACCGCAAACTGTTCGCCTTTGTCCTTCCACCGATTGCCATGATGCTGCTCACTTCGGTGTACACGATGGTGGACGGGCTGTTCGTGTCGCACTTTGTGGGCAAAACCGCCTTTGCTGCGTTGAATTTCGTCTTTCCTGTAGTGATGTTGCTGGGAGGCCTTGGCTTCATGTTCGGAACAGGAGGAACAGCCCTCGTGGCCAAGACTCTCGGGCAAGGCGCACCTCGTAGAGCACAGCGCTACTTCACGCAGATTATCATGCTGGCCGCAGCGTTAGGAGCCCTGCTGGGTGGAGTGGGTATCATCTGGTTACCGGAGATATGCATCCTACTGGGCTCCACCCCGGAAATGCAAGCGGACGCTGTGTTGTACGGGCGCATCATGCTGGGATTTCTGCCGTGCTGCGTGCTGCAATGGACCTTTCAGGCGCTGTTGATAGCAGCCGAGAAACCCAGGCTGGCGTTCTGGCTGAGCGTAGCCGGTGGGCTGACGAACATTGTGTGTGATGCAATCTTCATGGCCATATTCGGCTGGGGAATCACCGGAGCAGCTGTAGCAACAGGGCTGAGCCAAGTGGTAGCCGGGCTGATTCCTGTGGTGTACTTCATGCTTCCGAACAGCAGCCTGCTGCGCTTCACCCGCACCACCATGCAGCTGCGCCCCATGCTTAGAGCCTGCACAAACGGGGCCTCAGAACTCGTCAGCGGCGTTTCCGGCTCACTGGTCGGCATGCTCTACAATTATCAGCTGTTACGTTTTTATGGTGAGGACGGTGTAGCAGCCTATGGAGTAGTGATGTATGTAGGCTTCTTCTTCGTAGCTATCTTCTTTGGCTTTGACATGGGCTCCACCCCTCTGCTGGCCTATAATCATGGTGCAGAAAATCACGCAGAACTAAAAAACCTCTTCCGTAAGAGCCTACTGATTGTGAGCATCACCGGCATATTCTTGGCGGCGCTTGCAGTGGGGTTAGCAAGGCCTCTGGCCTCCATGTTCGTAGGCTACAGCAAAGAGCTCACCGTCCTGACGGCGCACGCATTCTGTTTATTCGCTATCTCCTTCGCACTCATGGGGTATAACATCTGCGCTTCCGGCCTGTTCACAGCCATGAATAATGGCCTCATCTCCGCGGCCATTTCCTTCATTCGCACGTTTGCATTCCAGGCGGTAGCGGTGCTGACATTGCCCATACTCTTTGGGGATTCCGGCATATGGTGGAGTGCCTCGGTAGCGGAAGTGGGGGCCCTCCTGTTCTCCATCGGCTTCATTCTCCGCTACCGCAAGACATATGGTTACCTCTGATTTTGCTGCACCCCGTATGAAAATCCACGTTCTAATGGAAAACACCTCCAGCAGCCCCGAGTTCTTGGCGGAGCACGGGCTAAGCCTGCTCATCGAGACGAGAGACAAGCGCATTCTGTTTGATACCGGCGCTTCCTCAGCCTTTGCGGATAATGCTAATCGCCTCGGAATAGATTTGAACACGGTGGACGCCGCCGTGCTCTCACACGGACATTACGACCACGGAGGCGGCCTCGGCCACTTCTTACAGCTGAATCACCATGCCAAAGTATGGATAAGCCCCTGTGCCTTTCTTCCTCACTTCAATGCCTCAGGTAAAGACATCGGCCTGCCACCGGAACTCGCAAGCCATGAGCGCCTCTGCACCGCTCACGCTGATATAACGGAATTGTATGAAGGAGTAACGCTTTACAGCGCAGCGACTCTGCCAAATACCTACCCGGCAGAAGGCGCCGGCATGGAAAGCATCTTCAACGGCCGAAGACAGCCGGATGACTTTCGCCACGAGCAATACCTGCTGATTCAAGATGGCAGCAAGCGCGTCCTCATCAGCGGCTGTTCTCACCGCGGCATCCTGAATATCGCCACCCACTTCCGGCCGGATATACTGGTAGGAGGCTTCCACTTCATGAAAGCCTCGCCTGTGGCAGATGCTCCCCGCCTGCGAGCCGTGGCAGAAACACTACTGCAACTGCCCACCAGCTACCACACCGGCCACTGCACAGGTGAGGCAGTCTTTTGCCTGCTCAAGCGACACATGGGAGAACGCCTGCAAGCCTTCCAATCCGGCATGACTCTGAAACTCTGAATACCGCCACCTTTTTTATAAAAACGTTGACTTACACACGCCCCCTGAGGTAAAATACAAAGCAGAAAACTTCTTTTCCCCACCATGAACGGCACATTCACCTACTCCAACCCGACAAAGCTGCACTTCGGCCCAAACTCGCTGGATAATTTGGCCGCAGAACTGCAGAACTATGGACCTTCAGTACTGCTGACCTATGGCAAGCAATCCATTAAAAAGAGTGGACTTTACGACAAAATTATCTCCATTCTACAGGCGGCCGGCAAAACCATCACTGAGGATGCGGGAGTCATGCCTAATCCTACAGTCGAAAAACTAGCGGAAGGTGTCGCCCGCGCCCGGGCTTGCAAGGCAGACCTCATTCTGGCCGTGGGCGGCGGCTCAGTGTGTGACTACGCCAAGGGGGTATCCGTGGCAGCTCACTGCCCCGAAGATGCTTGGGAAAAGTATTACGTGCGCATGGAGCCGCTAAGCAATGCTGTCATCCCTGTGGGCTGCGTCCTCACCATGGCCGGCACCGGTAGTGAGATGAATGGCGGTTCCGTCATCACGAATCACGCCACAAAGCGCAAAATCGGCCGTGTGTTTGACGACCGCGTGTTCCCCCGCTTCTCCATTCTGAACCCGGAGCTCACCCTCACGCTCCCCCGATATCAGATGGTGGCAGGCTGCTTCGATATCATGTCTCACATTCTGGAGCAGTACCTCTCCGGCACCGATGACAATACGAGCGACTACATCGCAGAAGGGCTGATGCGCTCCCTCATCACCTCTTCCCGCATAGCCGCCGCCGACCCGCTGAATTACGAGGCCCGCAGCAATATCATGTGGACGGCCACTTGGGCTCTGAACACCCTTATCTCCAAAGGCAAAACAACGGACTGGATGGTGCACATGATGGGCCAGTCCGTCGGCGCCTACACGGATGCCACTCATGGCATGACCTTGGCCGCCGTCACGCTGCCTTACTTCCGCCATATCCTCCCCTGCGGGCTTCCCAAATTCAAGCGATTTGCCGTGAATGTATGGGGTATTTCCCCGGAAGGAAAGACGGATGAAGAGACGGCTTTGGCCGGTCTGGACGCCATGAAGGAGTGGATGCAGGAGATTGGCCTCGTGCTGTCCCTGCGCGAGCTAGGCACCACTGAAGAGATGCTGGACGGCATCTCCGAAGGCACCTTCCTGCTGCGCGGCGGCTACAAGCCGGAGCTCACCACCGCTGAAGTTCGCGACATCCTCGCAGAAAGCATGTAACCAATCCATTTTATGAAAAACATACTCATTATCTCCGGCCACACGGATATGAACGACTCCGTGGCTAACAAGACAATCATGAGCATTCTGGAAGAAAAGCTCCCGGAATGCCGCACCGTGTATCTGGACCGCCTGTACACGCACAAGCCCATCGATGTAGCAGCCGAGCAGCAGAAGCTGATGTGGGCAGACGTCATCGTACTGCAGTTTCCCGTATTCTGGTTCTCCATGCCCTCCCTCATGCACCGCTGGATGGAGGAGGTATTCCTGCATGGCTTCTCGCACGGTTCCACCGGTGACAAGCTGAAAGGCAAAACGATGGTACTTTCCTACACCACCGGCGCCCCGGCCGACTGCATGAACTGGGATGACTTCTTCCACTTCCTGCGCGCCGCCTGCCAATTCACCGGCATGAACTATGGCGGCACTGTACACACAGGCTCTGTATCATACAATCTGCGGCAGGATCCTCAGCAGCTCGAGGCTATCACGCAAAGCGCCACAGCACACGCGGAAAAACTCATCGCTATGCTGCAGGCTTAAAACATTCAGTTTATCTCAACACAAAACAGGCGACCTGCCATACAGCGGGTCGCCTGTTTTGCATATTTGAAGAACCAAGGGAGAATCAATGTTCCCCGCGTGTTTCCTCCGGAGTAATAGGCTGGCGACTAAGCGCGCGCCAAGCCCATGCGATGTACGCGATGACAAAAGGAATAATGAAAGAGACGTACGTCATTGTCCTGAGGGTGAACAGGCTAGAGCTACTATTCTCGATAGTAAGCGAGCTCTGCGGGGAGACGACAGAAGGATAATACGGCGTATTGTTCCAACCTGCGCACAGAAGCAAAGCCAGTACCACCAGCACGCTGCCCGGGCCGGCCAACCAGAAGGCTCGGCCCCAGCCACGCAGCCCCGCCACCATACCGCCCAGCACCAGCACTACGCCCACCAGCAGTAGGGATGTCACCCCGGGCATTGCCAGCAGGTTATTCAGGTACTTGTATTCCTCCAGATAAACCAATCCACTCTCCGGCAGATAAGCAAACCCGGTAGAACAAACCAAACGAACCAGCCACGTGAGGAAAAACAGCAGGAAGAACCCGCTCTCCATAAGCAGACGACGGCGACAGTTCGTAAGCAGCTCCTCATCTTTGATGCAGTTCATGAAGAAGAGGCAGGCAAGCACCCGCGTGAGCATTAGCACACTGATACCCAGCATGAGATTCTGCGGCACCATCACGGCCTCAAGTCCATGCAAAGCATTTGCCCAGCTGGAAATCACCGGCATGGCAGGGTTTACCACCGCAGCCTTATCCACCACAAACTCCGCCCCGGTGAAGAAGGTGCCCACGGCCGTTCCGATAAGCAGCGGCCCCAGAATGCCGTTCAGCAGCAAGAATACGCGGTAGGTATTCGTGCCCAGCACATTGCCATTTTTCAGCTGAAACTCATAGGAAACAGCCTGCACCACAAAGCAAAGCAGAATCAGCACCCACACCCAGTACGCACCACCGAAGCTCGTGCTGTAGAACAGAGGAAAGGAGGCAAAGAACGCGCCTCCGAAAGTAACGAGCGTGGTGAAAGTCAGTTCCCACTTGCGCCCCGTGGCCAGTAAAAGCATGCGCCGCTGCTCCTCTGTACGCCCAAGCTTCCAGATGAGTGACTGCCCGCCTTGCACGAACATGAGAAAGACCAACAAAGCCCCCAACAGCGAAACGAGGAACCACCAGTAGTGTTGAAGTAATGAGATATCATTCATAACATTATGCAGCGTCAGATTCAGTTTCAGGCCCGGCGGCTATCGCCTTACCCATGATGCTCAGCTCTGCCACCAGAAGCAGCGTAAATAGCACGAGGAAGATGAAGAATGTCGTCTGCACAGAGCTAACCCCAAGGCGGGAGATGGCCGCCACATTCGGCAGCAGGCCCTGAATGGCCCAAGGCTGGCGGCCTACTTCCGCCACTACCCAGCCGGCCTGACTGGCCAGCCATGCCAGCGGAATGGTGAGCACCACCCCCCACTGCACAAGCTTCCACTTCTCCACACGTCTGCCCAGCAGCAAAAGCCCGGCAAACAGAAGAATGAAGTAGCCGCCCAGCACTACCATGATTCGGAAGCTATAGAAGGTCAGTGGGACATTCGGTACCAAATCAGCAGGTTTCTCCAAATAACCATAACCAAAATACGCAAAGTTTTCACGCAATGTGCTCAGCGCCGCAGCACGAGTAGCCTCATCCTTCGCCGTGCGGTACTCCGCCAGCGCCGCAATAGCTACACGACCTCTTGCCATCTTCTCCTCAGCAGAAAGCGCCTCGCCACCTTCCGGCAGCGGATATCCACCCTCCAGCAGATTACGAATGCCGGGCACATAGCCATCCACCTCATGAGTAGCCAGAAGAGAGAGGGCATAGGGCATCTCCACATGGAAGAGGAACTTGCTTTCCTCAGACGGCTGAGCCCAGACAGCCCCCGGGCGTAACAAACCGCCCAGCACAAGCCCCTGCTCCGTACCGCCTTCGTACAGCCCCTCCGCTGCGGCAAGCTTCATCGGCTGGTGCACAGCGATATCACGCCCGCTCTGATGCCCTGTATGCGCCGTGATGAGTGCCGCGACAAGGCCGAACCATGCCGCCACCTTAATACTGGCGTGAGCAAACTCCTGATGGCGCTTCCGCAGCAAATACCAGCAGCTCAGCCCCACCACAAACACAGCACCCAGCACCCACGAGCTTGCCACCGTGTGGCAGAACTTCACCACCGCCACGGGCGAGAAGGCCACAGCCGCGAAGTCCACCATCTCGTTTCGCACCGTATCAGGATTAAACTCCATGCCAACGGGGTGCTGCATCCAAGCATTCGCCACAAGAATCCACCATGCCGAAAGCGTGGCACCGATGATAGTGAGCCATGTAGAGGCCAAATGTGCGCGCTTGCTCACCTTGTTCCAGCCGAAGTACATCACGGCGATGAACGTACTCTCCATGAAGAAAGCCACGATACCCTCAATGGCCAATGGCGCCCCGAATATATCTCCCACGAACCAGCTGTAATTGCTCCAGTTCGTACCGAACTCGAACTCCAGAATAATACCCGTGGCCACGCCCATGGCAAAATTAATGCCGAAGAGCTTCATCCAGAAACGCGCTGTCTGTTTCCAGAACTCGCGTCCCGTTCGCACATATATGGTCTCCATGATAGCCATTATCACACCCAATCCGAGTGTGAGCGGCACAAAGAGCCAGTGATACATGGCAGTAAGCGCAAACTGCGCCCGTGACCAATCTACCAGTGACGTATCTATCGCTTCCATGATTTTCCTTCCTTTATTCCTTAGTGACTCTGCCTGTCAGCTCTGCTGATACCGCCTCGCTCTTCTCCTCCTCTCCCCCTTTCAAATACGACGGGAAGAAAAAGGCCTTCAGCACAGCAAACATGATGAAGAGTTTCACCAGTATGATACACCAAAGCGTGCGCCCCAATGTCATACCGCGAAACCCTTCTATGTAAAAACGTGCAATGCGGCGTAATATCATGGTGCCATTATAGGATATAACACCCGCATTGCAAGCCAAAACTTGGAATTTCTGATTTATCCCCGCATGCTGGCCCACGAATAGGCTGCAAGGGTGATTTCGGCTTGCCAAACAGCGAGTGTTGTGATACCCTCCGCGCGTACATTGAATAACGGCATTGTGTTATGATTGAAAACGAGTACATCAGCATTGACATCCGCACCGCTGGCCGCAGCTTTGCCGGCGTGACCGTGCGTGATAAAGTAAACGGCCGCAGCTATGATCTGGGCAAGGAAGTCTTCACCATCGCCCTTCAGGAGGCCAAAACGGATGAAGCCTGTTCCAAGAAAGAATACACGGATGTATGCCTGCCGCTGAGTGCGCTGGATTTAATGTGCGGTGAGGTAAGCGTGAGCAGCATCACCGCTCAGCCTGAGGGCCGCCGCTTGGCCGACCGCCGAGCAGGACAACGCGCCTCCCTACCCTTTGCCGTAACGACAGATGGTTACAAGCTGGAGTGGTGGGCAGAGCTGCGTGACGGCCAGCCCTACATGCGTCTTGGCTTGAACATCACCCCCATGCAGTTCGCTATGCCGGCACGCAAGATTACTCTGCTGAATATCGCCGCCCCTGAGGCCCGCGTGGAAGGCAGCGTGAAAGGCGCCCCCGTAGTGGCTGCCGGCAACCGCCTCTTTGCAGGCGTGGAAAGCCCGCTGAGCAAGGGCGAGGTGACGGCAGAGGGCTTTGCCTGCTCGCTGGAGCGCAGCACCCATCTGCCAGCCCGCACCACCAGCAGCATCTCCGCCGTGCTGGGCTTCTGCACCCCCGGCCAGCTGCGCCGCACTTTCCAGCTCTCCTACCTGAATGAGGAGCGCGCCCGCCCCTACTTCCCCCTCTTCAATTATAACACTTGGTACGATATCGGCTACTTCTCCCGCTACTCCGAAAAGGACGTGTTGGATACCGTGCGACTCTTCGGTGAGGAACTTGTACGCAAGCGCGGGGTGGTGATGGATTCCTTCCTGCTGGATGACGGCTGGGACAACACAGAAACCCTCTGGCAGTTCCACGAGGGCCTGCCGAACGAATTCCGCGACATCCGCGCAATGATGGAAAGCTACGGCGCCGCACCCGGCGTATGGTTCTCCCCCTGGGGTGGCTATGGACAGCCCAAGCTTAACCGCCTCGCCGCCGCTGGCGATACCTACGAGACGAACGAGCGAGGCTTCGCCCTCTCCGGCCCCAAATACTACGAGCTCTTCCGTGATATGTGCCTGCACATGATTCGCGAGAACGGCGCAAACCACTTCAAGCTGGACGGCTGCTCCGGCATGGCGGATCCTGCCCCAGGCTCCCGCTTCGGTTCTGACTTCGAGGCTGCCATCTCCCTCATTGATGAGCTGCGCGCCGAAAAGCCGGACATCTACATTAACCTCACCACCGGCACTTGGGCCAGCCCCTTCTGGTTTAGCATTGCGGATTCCGTGTGGCGCGGCAACTGGGACCACGATTTCTGCGGGGTTGGCACAGCCCGCCAGCAGTGGATTACCTTCCGTGATGCCATGATTTACGCACACAACGTGAAAATTTCCCCGCTCTGCCCCATTAACTCCCTCATGACTCACGGCGTCATTTACAATAAGGGCGCCCGCGGCCTCATGACCACGGAGAACGATGATTTGGCAGATGAAATCTGGAGCGGTCTCGGCCTCGGCACCCAGATGCAGGAGGTTTACATCACCCCCTCCATGCTGAAAGACCACGAGTGGGATACCCTTGCTGCCGCGGCTAAGTGGACCCGCGCCAACGCTGCCACCCTTGTGGACAGTCACTGGGTGGGCGGTGACCCCGCCGCGCTGGAGGCCTACGGCTTCGCCTCATGGAGCCCGGAAAAAGGCATCCTTGTGCTGCGTAACCCCAGCGATGTGGAGCAGGAGTTCAGCTTTAACCCCGCCGCCGTATTCGAGCTACCGCTCGGCGCTCCGCTGCGCTACTCCCTCAGCTCCCCCAAGGGCGACACCCTGCCCGCCTCCGCAGAGGCAGGTAAGCAGACCTCGCTCACGCTCAAACCCTTCGGCGTCGTCATCATCGAGGCCGTACCTCAGGCTTAAGCCGAAAACAAATCACACCATCAGGCGCGCGGAAATGGATTTTCCGCGCGTCTTATTTGATACCGCAGGAGCTCAGCAGAGCTCTCACGTCCTCCAGCCTCCGGGCCGGGTACACGCGCAGGCGCTGCCTATCACACAACAGCACGGCACTCGCCCCACGCTTCTTCAGTTTAGCCGAGGCCTTACCGCAGATATACCACAGCGTATCATGCAGAAGGGGGCGCTTAAGCCCACATAGCACGCCGTACCAGGACCATTCATGCGCCTTAGCAGCGCTTACGCCGGGAGATTCCGCCGTATAGATAACAGCACTATCCGCTTCAGCCGCCGGGGCATTTTTGTCCACATCACCACACCGGAGCACCTCAACTGCAGAAGTATCCTCACCCGTCCAAGAAAAAAGTTCCAGCCGGGCGCGGCTACCCTCCGGGCTCAGCTTCATGCAGCCATCAGCCAAAGGAGCGCCCGCCAATTGCTTCAGCTCACGAAGCCCGAGCGCTAACGGCACCTCAGCATAGGGAATTGCCACACCCGCCAAATAATCATCCCAAGTAAGAGGACGCCCGAACAGATTCTCTGCATCTGCGGCCTTCCTCCACCCCACACATGCCGCAAAGCACAGCAAAGGCCCGCTCAACATCAGGAACACGCCGAACAACACCCCCTTCACTCCCCCCAGCAAACAAAATATGGCCACACCTCCCGCCAATACACCTAAGCCCAAGAGAAAACAAAGCAGATTTCCACAAAACTTATTCATACCGAAAAACGTAACAAAAAAAACATCAATGTCAAGCATTTCTCATGCAGCAGGAAAACGCTTCACTCCCGGTGCAGAAATAACACACGAGTCCGCAGGATAATGACCTAGGTCTGATTTTATTGATTGACATGAGGGTCAATGTTGCTAGAATAGAAGCATGAGCGCAACAGATAAACGCGATTTAACTCCGGTTGTGCCGCGCCGTTTCCGTCCTGTATTCTTCATGCTCGTGAGCTGCTTTGCTCTCTGGGGTCTGCTGAATAACATGACTGATAACTTGGTGCCGGCGTTTAAAAATATCTTCACGATTCCTCAGGAGCAAGCAGCTCTCGTGCAGGTGGCTTTCTACGGTGCCTACGCCGTGCTGGCTATTTTTGCATCCATCCTCATTGAGGAGTTCTCGTACAAGAAGGGCGTGCTTATCGGCCTCGGCGTCTACATTATCGGCGCTCTTGCCTACATTCCGGCCTGTATTAACCAGAGCTTTGAGATTTATTTCATCGCTATTTTCGTGGTGGCCTGCGGTTGCTCCGTGCTGGAAACCACCTGTAACCCCTACGTTATCTCGCTCGGCCCGGATAAAACTGCCGTACGCCGTCTGAACTTCGCTCAGGCTTTCAATCCGGTCGGCTCTATTATGGGCATCGTTCTGGCTCAGCAGCTTATTCTCAGCAACCTCAACCCTGCCACCGCCGATGAGCGAGCTGCCATGCCTGCTGAGCAGCTAAAGGAAATCGTTCACTCCGAGCTTTTCTGGGTATGTGCTCCCTACGTGGGGCTCTGCGGCATCGCCTTCCTCATCTGGCTTTTCTTCCTGCGTGTGAAGGACACTCAGGAAACCACCACTACTGAAGAACAGCCTGAACAGCAGGGCAATGGTAGTGGCCTGCGCGTGCTGATTGCTGCACTGTTCGCCATTGTGCCGCTCACCGCTCTTTATTTCCTCTTCCCGACTATGGACAAGGTAACATGGGTACTTTGCGGCACTCTGGGCCCGATTACCTACCTGTTCCTCGTGGGTGATTACCGTGCCATGCTCTTCTCTCTGCTGAGCCAGCCCCGCTACTGGTGCGGCGTGATTGCTCAGTTCTTCTATGTAGGTGTGCAGATTGCTGCCTGGACCTACCTGAACGTATACTGCTGTAAGGAACTGGGCGTCACCCCCGCCACAGCCGCTACGTACTACCTCATTTCTCTTGTTCTCTTCATCATCTGCCGCTGGGTAGCTACCTATTACATGAAGAAATTCAACCCCGCCAGCATGATGAGCCTCTTCGCCATTGCTGCTATCGCCTGCTGTGCCGGCACCATCTACCTGCCCAGCACCGTTCTCTTCAGCATCGCCGGGCTGGATTTCTCTGCTAACATCCTGTGCCTCATCGCCATGTCCGGCTGCATGAGCCTCATGTTCCCCACCATCTACGGCATCGCACTGGGCGGTCTGAACCAGCGCGACGTGAAACTGGGTGCTGCCGGTCTCATCATGGCTATTCTCGGTGGTGCTCTCATCACCCCGTGGATGGCCGGCATCATTGGTGATGCAGAGTCCTGCTGGCTGGGGCTCACCGCAGCCTTTGATAACACTTGGGACACGAATCTGGGCACCAGCTCCGCTGCTGTGCGCGCCTCCTTCATCGTTCCCGCTATCTGCTTCGCGGTAGTGCTGGCATACAGCCTCATCTTCCGCAAGCCCTCCACTCCTTCCGATAAATAATTTAACCTAAACACAAACGTATATGAAGTACGATACATTACCCACCATTGGTATCCGCCCCACGATTGACGGCCGCCGCCTCGGCGTTCGTGAGTCTCTGGAGGATCAGACCATGAACATGGCTAAAGCCGCTGCCGCCCTCATCGAGGCCAACGTGACCCACGCCAACGGCCAGCCCGTGAAGTGCATCATCGCTGACACCACCATCGGTGGCCCCGCTGAAGCCGCTGCCTGCAACCAGAAGTTCGCAGAGAACAACGTAGGCTGCTCCCTCATCGTAACTCCCTGCTGGTGCTACATCACCGAGACCTTTGAGACAGATGCCACCACGCCCAAGGCTATCTGGGGCTTCAATGGCACCGAGCGCCCCGGCGCCGTATATCTGGCTGCCGCTCTCGCCGGCTACGCTCAGAAGGGCGTGCCCGCGTTCTCCATCTACGGCCATGACGTACAGGACGCTGACGACACCTCCATCCCCGAGGACGTAGCGGAGAAGATTCTGCGCTTCGCTCGCGCCGGTCTCACAGTAGCCACCCTCCGTGGCAAGGGCTACCTCTCCATCGGTGGCTGCTCTATGGGTATCGCCGGTTCCATCGTGGACCAGTCCTTCTGGGAGAGCTACATGGGCATGCGCGTGCAGGCTGTGGACATGACTGAGGTTCGCCGCCGCATGGAGCTGGGCATCTACGACAAGGCTGAGTTCGACCTCGCCATGGAGTGGGCCAAGAAGTACGTGAAGATTGGTCCGGATCGTAACCGTCCCGATCTCGTGCTCTCCCCCGAGGAGAAGGAGCGCACCCTGCGCGAGTCCATCCTCATGACCATCATCTTCCGCGATATGATGCACGGTAATCCCTACCTCAAGACCATCGATCGCGAGGAAGAAGGTCTGGGCTTCAACGCTATCTGCGGTGGCTTCCAGGGCCAGCGCCACTGGACGGACTTCTACCCGAACGGCGATATGGCTGAGTCCCTCCTCAACAGCACCTTCGACTGGAACGGCCCGCGCGAGGCTATTCCCTTCGCCACGGAAAACGACGCCATGAACGGCGTGTGCATGCTCCTGCTGCACCAGCTCACCGGCCGTGCTGCCTGCTTCTCCGATATCCGCACCTACTGGAGCCCCGCTGCTGTGAAGCGCGTGACCGGCTACACCATGGAAGGTCTGGCAAAGGACGGCATCATGCACCTCATCAACTCCGGCTCCACCGCTCTGGATGGTAACATGCACTCCACCGCTCCTGATGGCACTCCCATCATGAAGAAGACTGGCGAGACCACACAGGCCGACATCGAAGCCATGATGGGTGCTTCCGAGTGGTGCCCGGCTAACCGCGAGTACTTCCGCGGCGGCGGCTACTCCCTGCACTTCGTCTCCAAGGGCAATGTGCCTGTAACCATGATTCGCATGAACCTTGTGAAGGGTCAGGGCCCTGTGCTCACCATCGTGGAAGGCTGGACCTGCGACCTGCCTCAGGACGTGAACGACAAGCTCGACCAGCGTACGGACCCGGGTTGGCCCACCACTTGGTTTGCCCCGCGTCTCACCGGCAAAGGCGGCTTCAAGGATGTTTACACCGTCATGGCTAACATGGGCGCTAACCACGGCGCTTGGACATACGGCCACATCGGTGCTGATATCATCACTCTGGCCTCCATGCTGCGCATCCCCGTATACGCCCACAACGTACCGGAGGACCAGGTATATCGCCCCGCCGCTTGGGATCTCTTCGGCACAGCTGATCCTGAGGGTGCTGACTTCCGCGCCTGCGCGAACTTCGGCCCCATCTACGGCAAATATTAATAACCGCTTACCGCAAGCTGTCGGGAGACTTCCCGGCAGCTTGCCTTTTTTTTATCACATATGGCATACGTACTCTGCTTAGACTGTGGCGCCACGAATGTGCGCGCCATCCTCGTAGACGACAAAGGGCAGCTGGTGGCTAAGGCCAGCCAGCCGAACTCCACGGATACCGGCGCAGAAAACCCTGATTACCACGTGTGGAATGCTGACCGCATTCTCAACCAGCTTGCAGAATGTGCCCGTAAGATTCTGCCTGAGGTAGATGCCACGCAGGTGAAGGGCGTCACCATCACCACCTTCGGTGTGGACGGTGCCCTCGTGGACGCTCGGGGCGAGCTGCTCTACCCCGTCATCTCTTGGAAGTGCCCCCGCACAGCTGAGGTGATGAAGAAGGTGGACAAGTACCTCCCCCAGAGCCGTCTGAATGAAGTATCCGGCGTGGGCGAGTTCGCTTTCAACACCATCTATAAGCTTATCTGGCTGAAGGAAAACCGCCCTGAGCTGCTGGAGCAGGCACATGCTTGGCTCTTCATCTCCAACATCCTCGCTCACCGCCTCACCGGCGTGATGGCGACGGATCGCACCATGGCCGGCACCTCTCAGATGACGGATTTGACCACCGGTGACTGGAGCGAAGAAATTCTCTCCTCCCTCGGTATCAGCAAGAGCCTTTTCCCGCCCATGGTGGATGCCGGTGGCGTCATCGGCTCCCTCACCCCCGCGGCCTGCGAGCTGCTGGGGCTCCCCTGCTCCGTGCCGGTCATCTCCACCGGGCATGATACGCAGTTCGCCCTTTTCGGCAGCGGCGTGCAGGAGAATCAGCCCTTCCTTTCCAGTGGCACATGGGAAATCCTCATGCTGCGCACGCCTCAGGCCAAGCTGGAACCCGCCGACTATGCCGCCGGCGCCACCGTTGAGTTTGACAGCAAGGCCGGCCTGCTGAATCCCGGTCTGCAGTGGATTGCCAGCGGCATCATTGAATGGGTGAAGGCCACCTGCTACAATGGTGAGAGCTTTGACACCATGGACGCTGAGGCTGAGAAGATTGCCCCCGGCTGCGATGGCGTCAAACTCATCCCGGACTTCCTGCCCAGCGATGCCGTGCCCGGCAGCATTCAGGGCCTCGTGCTGGGCCGCACCCGCGCCCACATCTACCGCGCGGCCATGGAAGCTCTCACACTGCGCCTCAAGCAGCGCCTTGAGAAGCTCGAGAAGGTGGGCGGCTTCAAGTCCACGGATCTCCTACTGGTAGGCGGTGGTGCCCGCAATAAGGTGTGGACACAGATGCGTGCCGACATCCTCGGCATTCCCATCCGCATCTCGAACGTATCAGAAAGCACCGTTCTGGGCGCCTCCATGTACGCCTTCGCGGGTGCCGGCATTTTTGCCTCCCCTGAGGCCTGTCGTGATGCATTCGGTATCACCTATACCACCATTAATCCCGGTGGGCAGCGCGAAGCTTACGCCGCGCTTTATGCCTGAAGGCAATAGCTCATTGGAGTTCTCTCAAAAATTAAGTAGGGGGACTTTCGTCCCCCTCTCACACCACCGTACGTGCCATTTATGGCATACGGCGGTTTCCAATCAGCGTTTGAGGAGTTGATAAAAAGAGATATATCCCTCTGCTCGCAGCCATGCGTTATCCATGCA
>JAFWZG010000046.1 GCA_017517385.1 Akkermansia sp. | reverse complement strand
CTGACAGTCTAGCATTATTTGCTTCTAAAATCAACAAAATCAATTTTTAGCGATAAGTCATTAAGAGTAAATTTCGTGAATATCTTAGAGGTGGAGATTGACCTGCTTGTATGACACAAATCCAAATGCGTCTGCCCTGTGCATACAGAGCTTCTGCTTCCACAAAAAAAAGCGCTTTCCAGCAGAAAAGCGCTCCAAAAATGATAAAAAGGAGATTATTCCCCCTAAGGGATATCCGGCAACTCTGGCTTACTCGCCATACAGCACAGCGCCAATGTCACCAGCGTCAGCAGCTGAGCCACCACCCCCACAAAAGGTACAGGCAGCAAAGCCGCCAGAGGCGCAAGAACCCACCACACGCTCTGCCCGGCATCCCGCAGGCGGCGCACGGTCGCACTTATAGTGGGCAGCAATACAACCACCCCCATCACACAAGCCGCCACAAGTCCAACAATCGGCCATGTAAAATCATGATTTTCCGCCGCCAAGTACTCCGCACCCAGCTCCTGTACAATCTGCACCAGATATTCCTCCAAATCAATGGAGGCAGGATTGACTCGTGCCGTAAGCAAATCCAGTATACGCGAATCTTCCAGCATGAAGCGGTAAAACTTCATGAACTCCACAAACGCCGGAAGCAATAACAGGAAAATAAGCAGATGCGTGGTAATGACAAAATTCCAAAAACTCGCGCGCGTCATGCGCCCGCGAAAGCATACATAACCACGAAACCCTTCCGCAAGTGCTTTAAATACATTCATGATATCAGCTAAGCGGATTAATGACAGGGCGCACCGGTATACCACGCTCTGCAAAATATTCCTTTGCCTGAGCCACTGTATACTCCCCGAAGTGGAAAATGGAGGCAGCCAGCACAGCATCCGCCTTACCCATCTGCAACACGTCCACCATATGGTCTAAATTTCCTGCACCACCGCTGGCAATGACGGGAATGCGCACGGCCTCGCTCACGCGGCGGGTGAGCTCGATATCGTAGCCGTTCTTGGAACCGTCGGCATCCATGCTGGTAAGCAGGATTTCACCGGCACCGAGGCGCTCGACCTCGCGAGCCCACTCAATGGCATCCAAATCCACGAAGTTACGTCCACCATGAGTGGAAACCTTCCACTGGGTATCACTCCAGCGCTTGGCATCAATAGCCACCACCACGCACTGGCTCCCGAAAGCATTTGCACCCTCACTCACCAGCTCAGGGCGGTGAATAGCTGCCGTATTCACGGAAACTTTATCAGCACCGGCATGCAGCATGCGGCGCATATCCTCCACGGTGCGAATACCGCCGCCCACCGTCAGAGGCATGAAGCACTGAGCAGCCGTACGTTGCACCACGTCTACCATCGTAGCACGGTGATCACTACTGGCTGTAATATCTAAGAAAACAAGCTCATCTGCCTGCTGGCGGTCATAAGCAATGGCACATTCCACAGGGTCACCGGCATCCCGCAGATTCACGAAATGCGTCCCCTTCACCACGCGACCATTGGTCACGTCCAGACACGGTATGATTCTCTTGGCCAGCATATCTGCCACCCATTGTACCAGCAGCTCACCACTTTTGCAAGCCTGAGAACAGAGTGAGTTTATTTTATATATTCAGACGCGTTGGAACAATTAGAAAAATAGCAATTTGTCGAGCTGTACGCCGAACCGAAGGTGAGGGGAATATCAGAACCCGCGCAAGCGCGGGTGGTATATAATAGAGCCCGGGTGTGGAGCCCCGGTGAGGGGCGGAACCCCGGGGCGGAAATAAAAAAGAAATAAGAACCCCGCAGGGGAGGCATAAAGGGAGGCTTCGCGTCGTAATGTTTTTATTATTCATGCATGGCGTTTTTATGCAAACATCGTGAATATGAACACTACGCATTATGTCACCCCTCACCGGGGTTCCAATATATTTTCGTCTTGCCCCGGGGTTCCGTCGCATTCGCGACTCCACCGCCGGGCTACCCTATGGCGCCCCGCACGGGGCTCTATGCTTCCGGCTTCGAGTCCCGCCTGCGGCGTGCTTTTTACGCCGAGACGGGACGCTTGCAACCCTACAAGCTCCAATTTAGCCGTCAAAATAGGTCTACATCTCTCATTGTTCCAACGCGTATATCCAGCAATGAACTGCCTCAGCACCATCACAGCACCAGATCCCCGCCCTTCATACGCCAGCGCACCAGCTTGCTAAGCAGCTGCAAGTGCACGTCCGGACAATCCGCAGGCGAACAGAGCAGCGCCACACAATCAGCTGAATCCTCTCCCCACGCAACATCCAGCCCGCTGGCTATGTATACAACGGATTCCGATAAGTCTTTCACACGAGCATGCGGCACCGCCAAACCGCGGCCCAGATACGTAGACTCCGCAGCTTCACGCTCCAGAGCAGCAGCCACAACTTCATCCACCAACCCTGGGAAACAGATACCGGCCACCTCACGCGCCATCAGGCTTACCACCTCTTCTCGCGTCAACCCCTGCGGCAATTCACCGCTCCGGTTCAGCAATTTAACTCCAGTATGTTCCGTATTCATGCTCAGACGGGTGGTTACAGTAGCAGATACTATTTCTCTTCACAAGTGGCAACTGTGTCTTAAATCACAAAAAAGCAAAAATACCCTGCGTCAGTTTCCGTACTTTTTACTATTGCCAAAACGACGTCCGGCTGATACAATAAGCTCAGCATGAAAATAGCAGTTATCGGAAAAGGCGGGCGCGAACAAGCGCTGGTAGAGACTCTGGCAGCAAGCCCCTGCAAGCCGCAGATGTTCACATACCCCGGCAGTGATGCCATTAAGCAGACGGCCACTCCCATCCCGGCCGACAGCTTTGATGAGCTCATCTCTTGGCTCGTGGATAACAAAATTGACCTCTGCGTGGCAGGCGAAGAAAGCTACCTCGTGAAGGAGGATGGCTTGGCAAACCGCTGCGAGGCCGCGGGCATTCCCTGCTGGGGCCCGCAGAAGGAGAGCGCCCAGCTGGAGGCCAGCAAGGAGTTCGCTAAGGAGTTCCTCGTACGCCACAACATCCCCACCGGCAAAGCCACCGCCGTGGCTGATTATGATGCTGCTATCGCCGCCATTGGCGGGCAGTACCCCACCGTACTGAAGTTTGACGGGCTGGCCGCTGGTAAAGGCGTGGCCGTGTGCCCGGATGCCGCCTCTGCCGAGGAGTTCCTCAGCGAAGTATTCATCGAGAAGCGCTTTGGCGAAGGCCGCCTGCTGGTGGAAGAGTTCCTCACCGGCCCGGAGATTTCCATTTTCGGCGCCATCTGTGATGATAAGTACCTCATCCTCTGCCCGGCTCGCGATTACAAGCGCCTGCAAGACGGCGATGAAGGCCCGAACACCGGCGGCATGGGTGCTGTAGCATCCCGCCAGCTTGCCTCCCCCGAGCTCATCAAAACTATCGAGGAAACCATCGTGGCTCCCACGGTGAAAGGCCTGCAGGCAGATGGCCTACCCTACCGCGGCTTCCTGTACTTCGGTCTCATGCTCACTCCGCAGGGCCCCAAAGTCATCGAATACAACTGCCGTTTCGGTGATCCGGAATGCGAAGCTGTCATGCCCCTACTGCGCGGCGACTTGGCCACCTTCTGCCTGAATGGAGCCAAAGGCGAGTTCACACCTGAGCTTATCTCCTTTGATGAAGGCTGGAGCGTATGCTGCATTCTGGCCAGCGCCGGTTACCCCGCTTCCTCCCACAGTGGTGACCTCATCAGCGGGCTGGATGCCTGCGGTGCCCGTGTGTTCCACTGCGGCACAAAAAAGACGGATGCCGGCTGGGTGACCAACGGCGGCCGAGTTCTGGCCATCGTGGCTCAGGGTGCCACCCTCGACGAAGCGCGCACACTCGCCCATGCCGAAGCCGCCAAGGTCAACTTCGACGGCAGCCAGCGCCGCAGCGACATCGCTTACAAGAACATGTAATTCCCCCTTCCCCCAAGTGCGCCTTCAGGGCGCACTTGTTTTATTATACTCTTACCGTTTAGATACCATGACAGAACAAGCACTAGATTTCCTCTCCACCCTGCTGGATACCCCCTCCCCCACCGGCATGGAAATGGATGCACAGCGCATCTGGGCCGAATACATGAAACCCTTCACGGACGAGCAGCAGTGTGATGCCTATGGCTCCACTTGGGCAGTCCTGAAAAGCGACAAAAAGGACGCTCCCACCCTCATGCTGGACGCCCATGCAGATGAAATCGGCTTCTCCATCCGCTATATCACAGAGAGCGGCTTCGCCCACGTAGAACGTCTCGGCGGCTCGGATGTAGCCATTGCCCGTGGCCGCCGCCTGCGCTTCTTTGGCACGGATGGTGAAGTCATCGGCGTTATCGGCAATACCGCTATTCACATCCGCGATGACGGGGACAAAGCCCCGAAAGTATGGGATCTTTATGTAGACTTCGGCTGCGACAGCCGTGAGGAAGTGGAAGCCTTGGGGCTGCGTGTAGGAGACCGCGGTGTATACTGTGATGGCCCGCTCATGCTCAATGACGGCAAGCGCCTCGTCTGCCGCGCGTTGGATGACCGCCTCTGCGGCTTTATCCTCGCAGAGACCGCACGCAAGCTGAAGGAGGAAGGCATCAAGCCCGAGTGGAATATCGTCTTCGCTAATACCGTGCAAGAAGAAGTAGGCTGCATTGGCGCCGCCATGCTCACCTACCGTATCCGCCCGAACGCGGCTATCTGCCTAGACGTCACGCACGCCACAGATACCCCCGGACTGAATGCCGCCCGCTACGGTGACGTGAAGCTCGGCAAGGGTGGCTGCCTTTGCTTTGGCCCCGCCTGCCACCCGAACATTAATGCCCGCCTCGAACTCGTGGCGGATGAAGCAGGCATCCCCATGCAGCGAGAAACCAGCGGCCGCACCACCGGTACAAATACGGACCAGATTTTCCGCTCCCGCAGCGGCGTACCAGCCACGAATCTCTCCCTCCCCCTGCGCTATATGCACAGCCCTGTGGAAACAGCAGACATGGCGGACGTGCAATCCTGCATTGACCTACTGACCGCTTTCATCAAGTCACTGAAATTAACGGATGACTTCAGCCACAGGCTCTAACTCAAAAAGAATCACCATTTTACCGGGCTGCACCTCTTCACAAGGCGCAGCCCGCTGCATCTTCAAGGTTAGCCCCCCCCATCACGATATTCAGCACTCATCATACCACCACTCTGCAACAAGTTTTTTTATATTCTGCCCTACTTTTTTCTTGACTCCTTACACCAGAATGATAGACTGGCAATACAATCTTCACACATACCATATAAATCATGAAAAGGATTTTCGTTCTTTGCACGGCTGCAGCAGCTCTTCTCTCCGGTCTCACAAGCTGCGGTGGCGGCGGTGACACCAACAAAGGTTTCGTGTCAGCCAAGGCTTTCCGCGCCGGCGCCGGCTTCAAGCTTCTGGGCAACCCCTCCTTCATTATTGTAGCTAACGCTGTTAGCGATGAACCTGGTTACATTCCCAGCACTCCCGATGGCTCGATATCTAAGCCGGAATTTGTGGTTCCCGGCACAGGCAGCCCCGCCGTGGAAGACGATCCTGAAACACCGGACGTTGACGAATCCCGCCCCGAAGTCGAGCCTGATTACTACGAGCCCGTTGGCGATGTTGAGATTGTACAGCGCCGAGTTGGCCCCGATGGCAGAGGCTCCTACAATGCCGTCATCACCTACACAATGACCGCGGAGGACGTTGGCATCGCCAAGATTTCCTTCAGTGGCAGCGCTCTGGACGACGAAGACCTCATCAAGTCTCTGGGCATCGGTGCAAACGAGAACAACAACAATAACTGGGGCAACAATAACGACAATGAGCAGACACTTGACCGTATTACCCTTAACGATTTGGGCGCCACCAACGTCACCATCTACTTCAACTTCCGTACCGGCACCGCTCAGGTTCTCATCACCGCCAGCGGCGTGAACGCGGGTGGCGACAACGATGATGATGACAACGGAGGCGGCTACACCGCTACTGAAAGCGTGCTGACCGCTTCCAGCATCCCCTTCATCGTGATTCGCTAATACACAGCACTCATTTTCAGAAAACCGCAGAGAGCATAGCTCCCTGCGGTTTTCTTCATTTCACGCTTACTCACGGAACCCAAGTTATTAACAAAGGGCTTGCCAAGCCCAGAGGAGTAGTGTATAATGCGCGCCATGAGCGCTGATATTCAGGTATACACGGGTGGCCCCTGCATGTGCAACGGCTATCTGGTGAAGTGTGGCTCAGGCTATGTGGCCGTTGATGCCCCGCTTGGTTTCGCCACTTGGGTGGCAAAAAAACTGCCTGAAGGCGCACAGGTGACAGACCTCCTCATCACCCACCAGCACTTCGACCACGTACAGGGCGTGGCAGACATGGTGGAAAAATATCATTGCCGCGTGCACGCCTGCATGCCCTACAGCCGAGAGCTCACGCTGGAAGAACTGGCAGCCCGCAGCTGGGGCGGCGGCATGGATGTTCGCCCATTCCGAGTAGATAACGCCTTCGGCAGCGCCTGCAGTTCTCTGAACTGTGGCGACAGCGAGTGGAAGGTATACCACATTCCCGGCCACTCTCCGGATGGCGTAGCCTACGAACTGGGAGACACGGAGCAGATTTTCTGCGGTGATATACTCTTCTCCGGCGCTGTAGGACGCACGGATTTCCCTGGTGGCAGCATGTCCACGCTCATCCGCGGCATCCGCGAGAAACTGCTTGTCCGCCCTCACACCTGTGTGGTGCACAGCGGCCACGGCCCGGATACCTCACTGGAGGAGGAGATGCTCAATAACCCCTACCTGTAAAAGCTCCGGGGCAGTACCATTTTAATAAAAACAGAATCATAACAAGATGACATTCGATGAACTGGGGCTCTCAGCCCCCATTCTGGAAGCCGTGAAAGACTGCGGCTACGAGGCCCCCACCCCCATTCAGGAACAGGCCATTCCCATCGTTCTGGAGGGTAAGGACGTCATCGGCGCCTCCCAGACGGGCACCGGCAAATCCGCCGCATTTGCCCTTCCCCTGCTCACTAAGATTGAAGCGAACGGCCTCCCGCAGGTGCTTGTGCTGGAGCCCACACGCGAGCTGGCAGACCAGCTGGCAGAATCCTTCCGCACATACGCCAAGCACACGAATATCAAAGTAGCCCTTCTGTACGGCGGCGTGGGCTATGGCAAGCAGACTGAAGAGCTGAAAGCCGGCGCCGAAGTCGTGGTGGCCACACCCGGCCGCTTGGTGGACCACTTCTACCGCGGCAATATGAAATTCAAGACCGTACGCCACCTCGTGCTTGATGAGGTGGATCGCATGACAGACATGGGCTTCCTGCCCATCGTCCGCAAAATCGTAAACCTCTGCCCCTGGGATGGCCGTCAGACCCTCTTCTTCTCAGCCACCATGCCGCAGATTCTGCAAGGCTTTGCCAAGTGGTGCCTCACGGATCCGGTAGAAATCGCCATTGCACGCCGTGAGGTAGCAGAAACCATCTCTCACGCCTTCTATCCCGTGGGGTTAGACCAGCGTGATGAACTTCTGCTGGCCCTCGTAAAAGCCACGAACTTCGTGAACCTCATGGTCTTTACCCGCACCCGCAAGGAGGCGGACTCCGTCGCGAACATGCTCAGCAATGCCGGCTGGGGCAAGGAGGTCACCGTCATGCACTCTGATATCCCCCAGAAGGAGCGCATGGCAGCCCTGAAGGGATTCAAGGAGGATAAATACCGCATCCTCGTGGCTACGGACGTGGCCGCCCGCGGCATTGACGTCAGCGGCGTAACCCATGTGATTAACTACCGTGTGCCCGAAAATCCTGAAGACTACGTGCACCGCATCGGCCGTACCGGCCGCGCTGAGGCTCAGGGTGATGCCTTCACCCTACTCACGGCTGATGAGATAGACTTCGCCAAGAGCGTGGAGGGCTTCATATCCTGCAAGATTGACCGCCGCAAGCTTGAGGGCTTCCCCTATGCCTACACCGCCCTGCTGGATGAAGGAGCCAAACCCCTGCGCAAGCCCCGCCCTGCCGCTCCCAAGCGCCGCCGCCGTTAAGCTTACTTCTGGTAGGAATCAATGGAACTTTCCGAGGCTGATCTCAGAATCCTAGCTGTGGCGGAAGACCGCCTGACAGGCTTCCACGCACACCCGTTTGATGAAATAGCCGCCCGCTGCGGCATGCCGGCGGATGAGGTGCTGGAGCGTCTGCGCGCCATGCTGGCCGGCGGAGCTATCCGCCGCGTGCGCCAGACCCTCCTTTCCACCAGCTTAGCAGATGGCGCCCTCATCGCGTGGAAAATACCGGCAGATAAAGAGGAAAGTGCTTACGAATGGCTGCGGGATAATGACCCCTTCACCGGGCACGTTGTACTGCGCAGCTGTGATACAGCAGATGCCCCCGGTGCAGATTATCGCCTGTGGACCACCCTGAAAGTTCCCACCGGTTACGGCAGCGTGGATGAACACTGCCGTCTGCTCTCCCGCCACACCGGAGCCACCGCCTTTGCCCCCCTGCCTGTAGTGGGCATGTTTGCCCTCGGAGTGGGCCATGTGCGCCGCGCCGGTCTGAAACCCGGCGACAAACTGCCGGAGCTTCCGAAGATGCAGCGCCCCTCCCACCCCGTGCTCAGCGAGATGGAATGGTGCGTTCTACTCTCGTTGAAGGAGAGCTTACAGCCCCATGAGCTCACACGCAGCCCTTGGCTCACCCGCGCGGAAGCACTGGGCATCAGCCATGAACAGTTCTGCACCATCGCCACCGCGCTGGATGAACGCGGCATTATCGGCCGCTTCGCCACCTTTCTGGACCACACCCGCAACAAAGGAAGCCACAGCGGCACCGGCGCCGCAGGCCTCTTCCACTGGTGCGTACCTGAAGGCATGGAAGAGCGCGCAGGTGCGGAGTGCGGCCGCCACATCTGCATGACCCACTGCTACTGGCGCAGCGGTGGAGCCCCCTTCGGCGGCGCTCAGATTATGGGTGTCACCCACGCCGCCACGCGTGAAGGAGTCCGCGCACACAAAGCCGCCATTGATGCCCACCTCGCCGCCTGCGGCATCCCCGTGCTCCACACCGCCACCTTCTGGAGCGAACGCGCGGAAATACGGCCCAGCGAAATATCACCGCTCATTTACCGCGAGTGGTTGCAGAAATTCTCCTGCCCTGAGGCCTAATCTGCTAAGTTCTCAGCCAAATCCCCATTTCAGGCTTGACAAAGCCGCCTGTTCAGGTATATTTGCGGTGAGGTGTAATCACTAACCCTCTCACATAACATCATGGAACCGATTTACGAAGGCAAAGCCAAGAGACTCTTCACCACAGATGACCCCAATGTTCTGCGCATGGAGTACAAGGACTCCGCCACCGCATTCAACGGTGTCAAGAAGGAAGACTTCGAGAACAAGGGCCGCTTCAACAAGGCCATCACCCTCATCATCTACCGCATGCTTGAGGCCAAAGGCGTGGAAACACACCTTGTGGACGATGTGGACGACATCAACCTGCTGGTAAAGAAGGTATCCATCATCCCCTTGGAGGTTATCGTGCGAAACGTAGCCGCCGGCAGCTTCTCCAAGCGCATGGGTGTGGCCGAAGGTACCGCCTTCAAGAAGCCCATCGTGGAGTTCTCCTACAAGGATGACTCTCTGGGTGATCCCTTCATCAATGATGATTATGCCCGTGAAATGGGTGCCGCCACCGAGGAGGAATGCGCCAACATTAAGAAGATGGCTCTTCTGGTGAATGAAACGCTCTGCGAGTTCTTCCTGAAGGCCAACCTCCGCCTCATCGACTTCAAGATTGAGCTGGGCCGCCTTGCTGAAGATCCCTCCAAGATTGTGCTGGCCGATGAGATTTCTCCGGACACCTGCCGCCTGTGGGACGTAAACACCGGCAAGAAGATGGACAAGGACCGCTTCCGCCAGGGGCTGGGCGAGTTCATGGAATCCTACGCCGAGGTGCTGGAGCGCCTCAGCAAGTAAATAAAAACCTTTTACGGCCACCGTGCAGCACAGTGCGGTGGCCCTTTTCAACTTTATGGCAACACTTACATTTGAGGTATTCAGCCGCTTTCAGTCCGCTACGGATGCTAACAAGCTGCTCTACACCCCCATCAGCGACAAATTGACCTACAACCACACCCGCCTCTACACCGTGGAGTGCGAGGGTGACATCGAGGCCGCAGCCGAATACATGCGCCGCGTGCTGGTAGACCCCATCTCCCAGAAGGTGGAAGAAGGCGGCGCCCCCGCCTTGGAAGGCGAGCTTTTCTGCATCTCCTACGGCATTAAGAAGGGCGCTCTGGACCTGGAAAAAGAGGCCATTCTCACCAACTACGCAGGCCGCAAGGGGCTGCCCTTCAGCATCTCCTCCCTCACCATCACCCAGAAGATTTACATCTTCGGCTGCGGTGATAAAGAAGCCCTCTCCGCCCGCTTCTGTAATGACGTGTGCAACCCCGCCATTCACACCTGGAGCGTCAAATAAAAGGACGATTTACAATTTACAATTATGGCAACGTACCGACACATACCTGTTCGCAATCTGAGCGAGGCCGAGCTGACCAAGCTGAGCCAGGACATGAAGCTTTCCCTCTCCACAGAGGATATGCTGGTGGTGCAGCAGATTTTCAACGAGATTGACCGCGAGCCCACGGATGTGGAGCTGGAGGTAATCGCCCAGACCTGGTCCGAGCACTGCAAGCACCGTATCTTCGCCGCTACCATTCAGCACACCGTGAATGGCCAGACCGAGGAAATCAACAGCATGTACAAGACCTTCATCCAGCGCCCCTCCAAGGAAATCATGGCACAGAAGCCCGGCTTCGTGCTGAGCTGCTTCGTGGATAACGCTGGCTTCATCAAGCTGGATGACAAGCTCTCCGTGTGCCTGAAGGCTGAAACACACAACCACCCCAGCGCCATTGAGCCCTACGCCGGTGCCAACACCGGTCTCGGCGGCGTGATTCGTGACATCCTCGGTGCCGGTAAGGGTGCCAAGCCCATTGCGAATCTGGACGTTTTCTGCTTCGGCGCACCGGATACTCCCCAGAGCATGGTGGAAGGGCACAACATCATTCACCCCCTCGGCATCATGCGTGGTGTGGTGCACGGCGTGCGTGACTACGGCAACCGCATGGGCATCCCCACCACCAGCGGCGCTATCCAGTTTGACCCCACTTACATTTATAACCCCCTCGTATTCTGCGGCACTGCAGGCGTTATCCCTCAGGAGGACATCGCTAAGGAAATGAAGCCCGGCCTCGCCGTGGTCGTCATCGGCGGCCGCACCGGTAAGGACGGCCTCCACGGCGCCACCTTCTCCTCCGCCGCCATGGGCGAGGAATCCGCCACGGAGGATCAGCAGGCCGTGCAGATTGGTAACCCCATCGAGGAAAAGAAGACGCTGGACGTCATCCTCGAGGCCCGCGAGCGCGGCCTCATCGAATTCGTGACGGACTGCGGCGCCGGTGGTTTCTCCTCCGCCGCAGGTGAAATGCTTTCCGAGACCGGTGGTAACCTGTACTTGGAGCGCGCTCCTCTGAAGGAGACCGGCATGCTCTCCTGGCAGATTTTCCTCTCTGAGTCTCAGGAACGTATGGTACTGGCAGTGAAGCCGGAGAACCTTGCTGAGCTGCAGAGCCTCGCTGACACCTTCCAGACGGAGATGACCGTACTGGGTGAGTCCAACGACAGCGGCGTGCTGCGCGTATGGCACAACGGCGAGCTCGTGGTGGAAATGGACAACTCCAAGCTGCATGATGCTCCCACCAAGTACCTCACCTCCACCTTCACTCCCTGCCCCGCCATGCAGGGCGTGGCTCTGGATGACAGCAACCTCACCGCTGACCTCAAGCAGATTTTCGCGGACTTCGCTATCGTTTCCCGCGAGCCCATCATCCGCGAGTATGACCACGAGGTGCAGGGCAACACCGTGCTCAAGCCCCTCGCCGGCGCCACTGCTGACGCCCCGCAGGACGCCTCCGTCATTGATATTGACGGCTCTGACAAGCTCATGTCCCTCGCCTTGGCCATTCTGCCCGAGTGGGGCAAGACAGATCCCTACGCCATGGGTACCGGCACGGTGGACGAAACCGTACGCCAGCTCGTACTCGCCGGCACCAACCCCGAGAAAATTGCCCTTCTGGACAACTTCTGCATGGGTAACCCCGAGTGCCCCACCGAGCTCGGCCGCATCGTAGAATGCGCCAAGGGTATCCGCACCGCAGCCCTCGCTTACGGCGCTCCCTACGTCTCCGGTAAGGACAGCTTCTACAACTACTTCGAGACCGAGGAGGGCCCGGTGAACATCCCCGTCACCTTCCTCTGCTCCGGCTTCGGCGTGGTGGAAGAGCCCGAGCACGTGCGTGGCGCCAGCCTGCGCCACAGCAACAGCGCCATCTTCATCGTGGGCAACACGGAGGATGAGATGGGTGCTTCCGTCTATGCCCGCGTGAAGGGCGTGAAGGACTGCAAGGTGCCGCAGACAGACTGCGCCGCCAACTTCGAGGTGTACAAGCAGTACTACGCCAAGGCCCTCACTCAGGGGCTCGTGCTCTCCGCACATGACCTCTCCGAAGGTGGTCTCGCCGTAGCCGCTGCCGAGATGGCCTTCTCCTGCAAGGGCGGTATCAGCATTGATCTGGACAAGCTCCCCACCGTGGGCGGCTGGCAGAACAACGCCGTGCCCTGCTTCGCCGAGAGCACCGGCCGCTTCCTCGTGGAAGTGGATGAGGACCTCGCTGACGATTTCGCCGCCGCCATGGTCGGCACGCCCTGCGCCCGCATCGGCACCGCCACCACGGACGGCCAGCTCACCATCACCGCCAAGGGCAGCACCGTGCTGCAGGCTGAGATTGCTGAGCTGAAGAGCATCTGGAAGAACGGCTTAACTCCCTTCTATTAAAGTACGAATGACGATTTACGAGTTACGAATGAAAGTGCGTAACTCGTAAATCGCAACATCTCATTTCACTTAATCAGATGGCAGCCGATCTAAAGGAGCGTACATTTCAGTTCAGCCTTCGTATCATAAGGCTAGTGAATGACTTGCCACGCACTTATATCGGCGAAGTATTCGGACGCCAGATTCTGCGGTGCTCCACATCCGTTGGAGCAAATTACCGCGCAGCCTGCCGAGCAAAATCGGAAAAAGATTTTCTGAGTAAGATGAAAATCTGCGAAGAAGAAATTGACGAATCGCTCTATTGGCTGGAACTACTGAAACACGCCAATATATTTCCGGAAAGAATGTTGACGGATATCATCAGCGAAACTAATGAACTCTGCGCCATCATTACCGCCATCTGCAAAACAACTGCTTCAAAAATTAATAAATCGTAATTCGTAACTCGCAACTCGTAATTTTTACTATGCCTCACGCATTACTTCTCAAATATCCCGGCACAAACTGCGACGTGGAGACCGAGCGCGCCCTGCGCGCCGCCGGCTTCACCACGCAGGTGCAGCCCATTGCCACCGCTACTCAGCAGCATGTAGCTAAGGCTCAGCTCGTGGTATTCTCCGGCGGCTTCTCCTACGGTGACTACGTAATGAGCGGCCGTCTGGCTCAGCTGGAGACCGAGCGTTTCCTCGGCGACGCCCTGCAGAAGCACCACGCCAACGGCGGCTTCCTGTTCGGCATCTGCAATGGTTTCCAGATTCTTACCAAGCTCGGCATCCTGCCCAAGGCTTCCCTCATCTGGAACAAGAGCGAGCGCTTCGAGTGCATGTGGGACAAGCTCGTGAAGGTGGCCCCGAACTGCCCCTTCACCACCTACCTGCCCGAGAACTTCGAGCTGCCCTCCGCTCACGCTGAAGGCCGCCTCGTCTGCGAGCCCGGTGACGCCCAAAAGTACTTGGAGAACGGCTGCGTGGCCCTCCAGTACGCTGATAATCACAACGGCTCCGAGCTCCGCATCGCCGGCCTACAGGACCCCACCGGCCGCGCCATGGGCCTCATGCCGCACCCCGAGCGTTTCCTTAAGCCCCGCCACCACTATGATCCGGATTGGTCCGGTGACCCCGATTGGGGCTGGGGCTACTACTTCTTCAAGGGCGCCTTTGATGCCCTGAAGTAAGAGCTCGCATACTCCCCTCACCATCCCCGCCAGCGCCACACGCAGGCGGGGATTTTTTGCGCTTGACATACAAAGCCTCAGCGCGTAAAATCCCGCCCATGTCACGCTATAACGGAGAACAGGTGCTGGTAGTGCCCCGCGAAGCTTTTGAAGCCGTGGGCGCCTTCAATGGTGTACGTCTTAACCCGCAGGATTATCTAGCGGCCTTCCTGAAGCCCGGCGTGGCACACTACATGGACCGCGATATTGCGGAGGACAGCCCGCAGTTCAAGCAGATTATCGCATACGCCATCTTCTGCTATCAAGGTAAAGTACTGGCCTATGCTCGCACCAAGAAGGGCGGCGAAACTCGCCTGCACGACAAAATGTCTCTCGGCATCGGCGGTCACATCAACCCCGTGGACGGCCTCGCCGAGAACCTCTCCACCTACCTCGCCGGTGTGGAGCGCGAAATCCGCGAGGAAATCTCCTTCTCCGGTAACGCGACGCAGGAACTCTACGCCGTCATTAATGATGATACGAACGAAGTCGGCTCCGTGCACCTCGGCATCGTGCACCGCTTTGAGCTGGATAGCGATGAGGTGACACCGCTAGAGAAAAAGCTCACGGATATGCGCTTCTGCACTCTGGAAGAGCTCTCCGGCCCCCTTTATGAGCGCCTTGAAACTTGGTCCGCCATCTGTGTGGATGCCCTGAAACAGCAGGGCTAATTCCACCCACAGTCACTTTTCATCCGCCCCCTCGCCACCATGGCAGCAGGGGGCGGATTGCTTTTCCCAGCCTCAGCAACGCAACAAAAAAAAGATGTAACATATGTTATTTATTCCTCGGGGCATTTACAAGCCGCTCAAAACATGCTATAGTGTAGAACGCTCGGAACACACTATGAATAGCTCTTCTTCCAGTTCTTTCAGTCTTGCCAATCATCTGGACACCCGCTTCAGCGCCACGGCATTTATCGCCCTGGTGGGGGCCATCATCTGCGCCATCGGTATCTACACGCTCCCGGAGACAGTGAGCGGCAAGAACTCCCCCATTGAGTACGCGCAACTCATGCTGCTCATCCTCGGGGCGGCCTTCTGCTTCACGGCTAAGCAGCGCCCAGCGCTGTACAGAGTGGTGGCCTTCTTGCTCATTTTCCTCCTGCTGCGAGAGATTAACTACGGCCGCACCCTTGCCTGCTTTGCGGATCCTGCGGATCCGAATAAATTTCCGAAATGGAAAGACATCCCCTACGGCTGGTTAGCACACGTATTCGTGGGCATCTACCTCGTGACCCTCGCCGCGGTCTTCATCCTCCGCAAGCACTGGAAGGCCTGCTGGGAGCTACTGAGGGACTACCGCCTGCCCCTGTGGGAATGCGTCATCCTCATCCTCGCGGCAGTCTGTGCCCAGATTACCGAGCGCTTCTTCCATAATGACCGCATTGAAGAGCTCTTTGAGCTCGCCTTCTACTCCACGGCCATCTGCATCATTTGGCGTTACACCCGCGGCAAGCTCCGCGCTGCTGGCCCCGCAGATGAGGTCTAATTCCCGAAAATCAAATTTCAAAATCCACATTCAGCTTGCCTTCGGAAGATGAATGTGCTAGATTATGCATGTTATGAAAACCAGTTTTACACGCCGCGCCACCGGCTTCACACTCATTGAGCTCATTGTGGTAATCGCCATTCTCGGAGCGCTGGCCGGTATCTCGGCCCCCTTCATCATCTCCCGCATGAACGCAGCGGACACCACGGCCTGCCGCTCCAACATGCAGCAGCTCTCCCAGCTGGGCATGAAGTACTCTCAGGATATCGTTCACAGCAGCCTCCTGCCCACTAGCGGTATGGATGATGATGAGGACACCCCGTATGATGAAAGCCAGGGCTGGTGGCTTGCTCTCGCTCCGGAGATGAGCGGCACCGTTCTGCCCCGTGATGCAAACTCCAAGATGCGCGTACCGGTCATCTTCCACTGCCCCGGCCACCAGCCTGAGCAGAAAGACGCCTTCCTTGCGGACACCCGCACCATCTCCTACGTCTCTTGGACGGACGGCAGCGAGGATCCCGAGAACCCGAACTCCTGCATCCGCACCTCCACTCGCCAGAACTTTGACATCCTCCCCTGGCTCTCCGATGGCAACCCTGTGGCCGGTCAGAGCGTGACAGATATCACCTCCTTCCGCAAGCAGGTGCTGCCCGCACTCTCTCGCCATGAGAACACACTTATCGTTGTGTACGCTAGTGGTCTCGTGAAGGCCATTCAGGTGGAAGACCCGGAAGAGGTGAACGCTGAAGCTCTCTTCCGCCGTATAGCCCCCACCCTCGCCGAGCGCACGGAGAACTCCCGCGGCGATGATGACGAGGAGGATTGATTCCCCTCTGCTATCCGAATCCTCTCATCGGCGCCGTGCTGCAGGTTCCCCTACTCACCTGCCACGGCGCCGAAGCTTTCTGAATTCCGCCATACACCACCATGCTTTCGCCCCTCACCACTCCGCACCTGCTCCGCGGCCCGGTTATCGTAGGCCTTAGCGGCGGGCGAGATTCCGTGGCGCTGCTGCACCTGCTGCACCGCTACGGCTGCAGCCTGCACGCCCTGCACGTTCACCACGGCATACGCGGCGCTGAGGCGGATGCAGACGCGGATTTCTGCCGGAACCTCTGTGCACAGCACAGCATACCATACGAAGAACACCGCATCGATGCCCCCGCCCTCGCGGCAGAGAGCGGCCAGTCCTTGGAGACTGCAGCTCGCCTTGCGCGCCGTGCTCTCCTAAAAGCTGCCGCCACTCGGCTGAATGCCCCCATCGCCCTCGCACACCATGCGGATGACCAAGCAGAAACCGTCCTCTTCCGCCTAGCCCGCGGCGCAGCGGGCCCCCGCGGCATGGAGCCCGTGCTGCAGGCAGAAGGCTGCCTCTGGCTGCGCCCTCTCCTCAGCACCACCCGCGCGGCACTCACCGCTTGGCTCACGGAGCAAAAGCTCACTTGGCGGGATGACTCCACCAACAACATACCGGATGTCACCCGAAACCGCCTCCGCCTAGAAGTCATCCCCGCTCTCAACCGCGCCATGGGGCGTGATGTGGTGCCCATCATCAATCGTAGCGCACGCCTCCAGAGCGAAACCCTCCAAGCACTGGAAGCTGCCCTCACCGCCCTGCCCAGCATGGATCCGCAAGGCCGCCTGTACCTGCCCTTCGTGCTGGAGCAGCCGCTCGCCCTGCGCAAGGCTATCCTGCGCCGCTACCTGCTGCAGCACACCGTGCCGGAGGTGGATGAAGCCATGATACTCGCGCTGGATTCCATGCTCCCGGCAGATTCTCCCACCGCACGCCGCTGCCTACCCGGCGGCTTCCTCGCCATCCGCCGCCAAAAACGCTTTTACCTGGAGCACGCCACCACCCCACCAACCTCATGAAAGCCGCCCTCTGCCCCCTCCTCCTGCTCACTCTCTGCACCCTGCCCGCGGCAGCAGCCGTACGCCACACAGGCCATGTCAGCGTGCAGCCCGGCGGCACCTACACCATGCACGAGGGCGATATCGAACTAGCGGAGGGCGTCACGCTCACGCTCGTAAGCTCAGCCGAAACCGACACCACCACCCACTACTCCGGCCACATAAGCGGCCCGGGCAATCTGGTGGTCGAGAGCGCCTCCGAAAAAGCAGCATTCCACCTGAGCGGCGAGCTGGAGGCATTGAGCATAGACATCCGCAGCGGGCGGCTCATTTTGAGCAACGCCGTAACGTCATCGCATATCTTCATAGCACCGGGAGCCACGCTCTCGCTACAGCACAGCGGGCGCGAACTACTCACCCTACGCAGCAACACCCAAAAGGCAGAGCTGCTCTTCGCCGATATCAAGCCAACCTCCCCCACCGAAGTCACCATCGGCGATTACGGCCCCATCAGTTCACGCCTACGCCATCTTGCCCTGCACCCGGCAAGCGGCAGCACCCTCACACTGGTGAATACCTCCATCCGCCCCGACAGCACCCTATCGGCCAATGGTGCCACCCTGCGCCTGCTCGGCAGCGTCATTTTCCTCGGCTCAGCCCCCACCCAACAGCCCGCGGCAAAGGGTGTGCCCACCTACACCTGCACCTCCCTACAGGGCAAACTGACGCTCACCACCCCACAGCTCATGCTCGACCTCTCCGCCATCAAACCGGCTCCGGGTCCCCTGCGCGTACAATTCGCCCCGGGCGTGCAGCTGCAAAACATCGGCTCAATACAAGCCACCCTCGGGCACGGCACCACCATCCCCGGCACCATCCGCACCGGCGAACCCAACACCATCTATTTCGACATACAACGATAAAAACCCACAAAGTTAATGTCCAGACGTAGCAAGCGAGCGCAGCGAGACGCGAAGACGGGTAGATTGTAAATCTAAAGCGGGTTCAGCGCAATTCCACGCTGCGCTCCGTCGCGCTGACATGCTGCAACACCAGCCAGCGCGTGTCCTCCGGCATCAGCGCACCATCAAAGCGGTCCGCCCACTCCACCAGCAGCACGGCGCCACCGGCCAAGTACTCATCCCAGCCCATGCCCAGTGCCTCATCCACACTCTTCATGCGGTAAAAATCAAAATGCGCCGCCGGCAAGCGCCCGTCATTATGCTCATGCACAAGGGAGAAGGTAGGGCTCGCAGCAGGGTCTCCCGCGCCAAGCCCCTCCAGTATGCCCCGCACCAAGTGCGTCTTCCCCGCACCCAAATCTCCCACTAGGCCCAGCACCTCGCCACCCTGCAAGCTTCTTGCAAGTTCGCGCCCCAAGGACACCATTTCTGCCTCAGAACTCACCTTCACAGCGCCATTTTTGAAAATTTTATGCATAATTTGACACTTTTTTGAAAAATTTTTAATTTTAGACTTGCCAAATGCGGCCGGACGTATATAATGTGCCAGCCCGCATGCGCGGGTGCAATCCTAAAATTCAGAAAATTATGGCATACGCAGTTTTCACTTCCGGCAACAAGCAGTACCGTGTGACGGTCGGTGACGTGCTCACCGTTGACCGCATCTCCGGTCTGGAGAATGACGGCGAGACCACCTTCGACCAGGTGCTCCTGGTAGAGGATGGCGACGCAACCAAGGTTGGCACCCCCACCATCGAGGGCGCTACCGTAACCGCCAAGGTTCTGGACGCTGAGGCACGTGGTGCCAAGGGCGTCGCTTTCAAATTCAAGCGCCGTAAGGGTTTCCACAAGAAGAAGGGCTTCCGCGCCGCTCTCACCAAGGTAGAGATCACCGCTATCAACGCCTGATTATTAACCCGTTAACTCCAAACATTTTTACTAGTTATGGCACATAAGAAAGGTCAGGGTTCCGTTCGTAACGGTCGTGATTCCCGCAGCAAGCGCCTCGGCGTGAAGAAGTTCGGTGGCCAGGCTGTTATCGCCGGCAACATCATCGTTCGCCAGCGTGGCACCAAGTTCCACCCCGGCAAGAACGTAGGCATGGGCCGCGACTACACCATCTTCTCCCTTGTTGATGGCCGCGTGTTCTTCGACCGCGAAGGTCGCCGCGTGAACGTCGCCCCCGAGGAGGCCTAAACCGCCCCTCCCTCCGACTTTACAAGTTAAGTCTTTTCATTCAAAAAAGCCGCAGCAAACGCTGCGGCTTTTTTGTTGTGTGGAACCGCCTTATCTACAATTGACACATAATAAAACATTATATCCAAAACTTTTCACTTTTATTTGTTGTGATTTTCATATAGAATACTCTCGAACTGAGTACCCAAGGTATGGAGGACGATAAGATTTACCAAGTAGGCACCAATATTCAGGAAAAAGCTACCGTCATCTGGAATGTGGCCAACGCCATCTTCGGCATCTTCAAACCTCATGAATACGGCAAGGTCATTCTGCCCATGACCGTGATTAAGCGCTTCCACGACTGCCTTGCGGCCACGCATGCGGAGGTGCTGGCGGCCCATGAAAAGCACGCCGCATTGGCCCCCGGTGCGCTGGATATGATGCTCATGCGCGCCTCCGGATACAAGTTCTATAACACCAGCAAGTTCACCTTTGAAACGCTGGTGGCCGACCCGAACAATATCGAAGCCAATTTCCGCAACTATCTGGCGGGCTTCTCTCGCAACGTGCAGGACATCCTCACCAAGTTCCGCTTTGAGGACCAGCTCAACACGCTGGTGGAGCACAATGCCCTGTTCCTCGTGGTGCAGGAGTTTGCCTCTCCCAAGGGCTATCTGGGGCCGGATAAAATCAGCGCGGTGGATTGCGGCTACATCTTTGAGGAGCTGGTACGTAAATTCTCTGAATCCTACGCCGAGGAGGCCGGTGCTCACTTCACGAGCCGCGATATCATCTACCTGATGACCGACCTGCTGCTCAGCGGCTCCACTCCCGGTGATGCCAACGTGACGGTGTACGATATGACCATGGGCACCTCGCAGATGCTTTCGTGCATGGAGGAGCGTATCCACGCGCTCAACCCTGCCACGCCCGTGACCTGCTGCGGGCAGGAGCTCAATGGAGAGACCTACGCCATCGCCAAGTCCGATATGCTCATCCGTGGCGGCGATCCCGACAACATGCGCTACGGCAACACGCTGTCCGATGACCAGTTCGGCGGCTACAAGTTCCGCTACATTATCTCCAACCCGCCTTTCGGTATTGACTGGAAGCGCGAGAAAAAGGTGGTGGAGGATGAGCACGCCCGTGGCGAGGCGGGGCGTTTCGCCCCCGGCCTGCCTAAGATTTCAGACGGCCAGCAGCTCTTCCTGCTCAACGGACTCTCCAAGCTGGACGATGATGGCCGCATGGCCATCATTCAGAACGGCTCACCTCTATTCAACGGTGATGCCGGTAGCGGCCCCTCCGAAATCCGCCGCTATATTCTAGAGCATGACTGGCTGGATGCCATCGTGCAGCTGCCCAATAACTCGTTCATGAACACCGGCATCGCCACCTATGTGTGGCTGCTTGCCCGCAAAAAGCCCGTGCACCGCCAAGGCAAGGTGCAGCTTATCGATGCTTCCCATTGCTTCGAGCCCCGCCGCAAATCCATCGGCGATAAGCGTAATGATATCACGGGCAACTGCCGCCAGCTCATCATGCAGGCCTATGAAGCCTTTGAGCACGATGCCATCTATGGTGACCCCGAGGGCATCTACTGCGAGAGCAAGGTGTTCGATACGCAGGAGTTCGGCTACTACAAGATTACCGTAGAGCGCCCCCAGCGCGACGAGGCGGGCAATATCATCAGGAAGAAAGGTAAGCCTGTGGCAGATAAGTCACTGCGCGACACCGAAAACGTGCCCATGACTGAGGATATCGACTCCTACATGGAACGTGAAGTGCTGCCCTACGTGCCCGATGCCTGGGTAGACGACAAGGCCACCAAGGTAGGCTACGAAATCCCCATGACCCGTTACTTCTACAAGTATCAGGCTCCTGAGGCCGCTGATTCCATTGCTGCCCGTATTTCCTCGCTGGAGGCGGATATCGCCGCGTCGCTGAAAAACCTTTTCTCTTAATACGCCTATGAATGAGCTTTCTGCACAAACGGAGCTTTTCAATAACGTTGCCCACATCATTGAGCAAGCGCGCCAACGCGTGCGCACTGCTGTCAATACGGCCATGGTGTACGCCTACTTTGAAATAGGCCGCCATATCGTGGAGCATGAGCAAAAGGGCGACGCCCGCGCCGAATACGGCAAGGCTTTGCTGAAGGAGTTGTCGGCTAAACTCACCGCCCGCTTCGGCGAGGGGTGGGGAATAACTCATCTCAAAAATATTCGTTTCTTTTATTTGACCTATGCAGAGGCTATCAAATTGGGCAATCACTGTTTGCCCAATTCTGAAACCGCATCTGTGGAATTTTCTAAACAGTGTATAGAGAATTCAAGCAAAAAAGGCAATCAGCGATTAGCCAATTTGCAAACAACAGAAACTAAACATTTTATTCTCTCTTGGACTCACTACCTTGTCCTCATCCGTATCAAAGATGCCGCCGCGCGCAGCTTCTACGAAATTGAGTGTGCCGAGCAGAATTGGAGCGTGCGTCAGCTTCAGCGCCAGGTGAATTCCTGCCTCTATGAGCGCCTGGCCCTCAGCCGTAATAAGGAAGAGGTCATGCGCTTGGCCAACGAGGGACAAGCGGTCGCCAAACCGTCCGATGTCATTAAAGACCCCATCACCCTCGAATTCCTGGGGCTCAAGCCGGAGGAAGCCTATACGGAATCTAAGCTGGAGAACGCCATCATCACCCGCATGCGCGATTTCCTGCTCGAGATGGGCAAGGGATTTCTCTTTGAAGCTCGCCAAAAGCGCTTCACCTTTAACGAGGAGCATTTCTACGTAGACCTTGTGTTCTACAACCGCCTGCTGCAATGCTACTGCCTCATCGACCTTAAGACCGATAAACTCACCCATCAGGACCTTGGGCAGATGCAGATGTACGTCAACTACTTTGACCGCCACGTCCGCCAGCCTTTCGAGAAACCCACCATCGGTATCCTCCTCTGCAAGGAAAAGAATGATGCGCTCGTGGAGCTGACTCTCCCCGCTGATGCTAATATCTACGCCTCCTCTTACGAACTGTACCTGCCGGATAAAGCTCTCCTGCAAGCCAAAGTTCGCGAGTGGATTGCTGAATTCGAAGAACAAGAAAAACTCTCCTGATTCCCATGGCAAGACAGATAAAAGACAGCGGTGTGGATTGGATTGGCAAGATTCCAAAGGAGTGGGAAGTTTGCAAATTAAAAAAACTCATAACTTTTATAAACGGCTATCCTTTTGATAGTTCTGTTATGGGCGATGAAGGTAATTGCAGCGTGGTTAGAATAGGGGATTTGCAAAACAACGGTGTTGCGTATGATACGGCACTTAAGGTGGAATATCATGATGGATTAAGCAAATACCTTATTAGAAATGATGACATTCTAATAGCCATGAGTGGGGCGACTGTAGGCAAGTTTGCCATTGTGAATAACATCACAAAGAGTGCATGCGTAAATCAGCGCGTGGGCATCATTCGTTCAAACATAAGTGGATATCTGAAATATGTTCTTGCCTCTTCTGGCTTTAGTAGTTATATTACCTTGTTATCAGAAGGGACCGCTCAACCCAATATTTCCACAACAAACATCAACAATTTCAGTATCTGCATTCCTCCTCCTGCAGAAACTCAAATCATCATTGCCTACCTAGACACCAAGTGCGCCGAGATTGATAAGGTAGTAGAACAAACTCGTGCGACGATTGTGGAGTACAAGAAGCTCAAGCAGGCTATCATTACCGAGGCCGTCACCAAAGGCGTGCGCGGAGCTCGCCCCATGAAGCCCAGCGGAGTGGAATGGATAGGAGATATTCCGGAAGAGTGGAGAGTGGGTAGAATCAAAGATTTTGCCCAATTACAAACGGGAGCTACGCCGTCCACTTCATGTCCTCACTATTTCAATGGGGAAATACCATGGTTTACGCCCGGCGACTTTTCTGAATCGTTTGAGGTCACAGTATCTCAGCGCACCCTTAGTAAACAAGCTGAGGATGAAAAGCAGGCTGTAATTCTACCTCCTCAAACACCTTTGCTTGTTGGTATTGGAGCTAGTGCCGGAAAGGTGTCGTTCTCACAGGTTAAATGTAGTTGCAATCAGCAGGTGACGGCGTTGATTGAGTGTTCTGCAAACCCCAAGTTGCTAACATACATTCTTGAGGCGGGGCGTGTATACTTGCGAGATACTGCGGCGTTTACAACGCTCCCCATTATAAACAACCAGACTCTTGGATATTTCAAGATAGCTGTTCCTACCTGCGTGGCTGAACAGCAAGAAATAGCCACCTACCTCGACACCAAGTGTGCCGAGATAGACCGCATCATCGAGAAGAAGGAGCAGCTTATAAAGGAACTCGGGAGCTATAAGAAATCGCTTATTTACGAATACGTCACCGGTAAAAAGGAAATAAAAATACACAATTATTCACAAAACACTATTTATTAATAAGTAAAGAAAAAATCGAACTAGGAAGAAAAACTTCCTAGTTGGAGAAAAAGTTGCATAGACGGATAAAAAATAAAGATATAAAACAGAGATGAAAGCGGATATACAGGGTGAATTATTTGACTTTTCCGCCGAGCGAGAAGAGCGTCCGGGTGTTCTTATATATCAAAGTGATGCTACGGGGGTGAAATTGGATGTACGCATAGAAGGGGAGACGGTATGGTTGACCCAACAGCAGATGGCTGAACTATACCAGACGACAAAGCGCAATATCTCCTTGCACATAAACAACATATTGGAAGAACGCGAATTAAATGAAGATGATGCGACCCGAATCATCCTGCAATCTCGCATGGAAGGTCGGCGCGAGGTAACGCGCAGCGTGACGCTGTACAACCTAGACATGATTATCTCGGTGGGATACCGAGTAAAGAGCCTGCTGGCTACGCGCTTTCGCCAGTGGGCAACGGCGAGGCTGACGGAATACATCCGCAAGGGATTCACCATGGATGATGCCCGGTTAAAGGAATTGGGCGGTGGCGGTTACTGGAAAGAACTGCTGGATCGCATCCGCGATATCCGCTCGTCGGAGAAAGTCATGTTCCGACAAGTGCTGGATTTGTATGCTACCAGTGCAGACTACGACCCGAAAAGCGACATCAGTCTCAAGTTCTTCAGTATCGTGCAGAATAAGTTCCACTACGCAGCACATGGGCAGACGGCTGCAGAGGTTATCTACGACCGCGCGGATGCGCACAAGCCATTCATGGGATTGCAAACATTCAGTGGCTCCTTCCCCATGCTGAAAGATGCCCAGATAGCCAAGAACTACCTGACAGAAGACGAGCTGAAAGCGCTGAATAACTTGGTATCGGGTTATTTTGATTTTGCTGAGCTGGCCGCCAGGCGCCACCGAGTGATGCACATGGAAGACTACCTGAAGCAGCTGGATAGCCTGCTGACGAGCATAGGAGAACAGGTGTTGGAGCACAACGGCCATGTAAGCCATGAGCAGGCCATGCAAAAAGCTGAGAGGGAGTATAGAATCTATCAACAGATTGAACTCTCACCGGTGGAACGCGATTATTTATTGAGCATATCAGAGCTCAAACAAGCTACAAAAAAAGACAAGTGCAAAAAAGGATAAGAAATTATTGTTATATTTGCAACAGCTTTTTAACCAACGTATAAGAAAATGATCGAAGTAGGAAGAAAAACTTCCTAGTTGGTGAAAAAAAGCAAACTATAGGCTCATAAATACATGAAAGAAAAAGATTTTGAGGCACACATCGAGGCCGCACTGACGTCGCCCGCGGGCGGTCTGACCAAGGGCTCGGACACATACGACTGCGCCACGGCTCTGTACCGTAACACCTTGCTGAGTTTTGTGCAGGAGACCCAGCCCAAGGCATGGAAGAAATACACCCGCCTCGTGACGCGCAACCCGGAGGATGCTTTCATCAAGGCCTTTAACGAGCGCTGCACCAAGGACGGCCTGCTGCATGTGCTGCGCAACGGCTTTGACGCCGTGGGGGCGCGTTTCCGCGTGTGCTACTTCCGCCCCGAGAGCAACCTGAATGAGGAGCACGAGAAAAAATACCGCGCCAACAAGGTGGAAGTCTACCGCCAGTGGTACTACAGCGAGAGGTGCAAGAACTCGGTGGACATGGTGCTGGTGCTCAACGGAATCCCTGTGTTTGCGCTGGAGCTGAAGAACCAGCTGACGGGGCAGAATATCGACAATGCACGTTGGCAGTGGAAGAACGACCGTGACCCGAATGAACGCTGCTTCGGGTTCAATTTCCGCATCCTAAGCTATTTCTGCGTTGACTTGTACGAAGCCTGCATGGCCACGAAGCTGGCGGGCAAGCATACGTACTTCCTGCCGTTCAATCAGGGCAGCGCAGGCGCAGGCAAAAACGGTGGCGCGGGTAACCCCACCGCTGCGGATGGTGATTTTGCCGTATCCTACATCTGGCGCGAGGTGTTCCAACGCGACAGCCTGATGGATATTCTGCACCGCTTCATGAACCTTGAGACCAAGGAGGAGGAAGTCATCCGCAAGAACGGCAAGAAGGACAAAGTGGTGACGAAGACACTCATCTTCCCACGCTACCATCAGCTGGACGTTGTCCGCAAGCTCATAGCACACGTGAAGAGGCACGGCAGCGGCAGCAACTACCTGATTCAGCACAGCGCAGGCAGTGGCAAATCCAACTCCATTGCATGGGTGGCCCACCGGCTTTCCACCCTGTTCAATGCGGAAAACCAGCCCATCTTCAGCAGCGTGATTGTGGTGACCGACCGCACTGTGCTGGATGAGCAGCTGCGTGGTACCATTTCGGGTCATGACCACACCCGCGGTGTGATTGCCGCCATCGATGATGAAAAGACGTCTAAGGATTTGAAGGATGCAATCAATGACGGGGCCCGCATCATCATCACCACGCTGCAGAAGTTCCCTGTGATTTATCGAGAGGTTATTCATTATGAAGGCCGCCGCTACGGTATCATTATCGACGAGGCTCACTCCTCGCAAGGCGGTAGTGCTGCCGCCAAGATGAAGGCCGCGCTGGCGGACACCCGTGCCGCGCTGGAGCAATACGCCGAGGAAGAAGAACTGGACGCCGAAGCCAACGATGCAGAGAACAAGCTGGTGCAGGAAATTCTGAGCCAGGGCAAGCACGATAACCTCTCGTTCTTCGCCTTTACCGCCACGCCGAAGGATACCACCCTGCAGCAATTCTGCGAACAGGAGCCGGACGGCAAGTGGCATCCCTTCCACGTGTACAGTATGCGGCAAGCCATTGAGGAGGGCTTTATCCTTGACGTGCTTCAGAACTACACCACGTACAAGACCTGCTGCAAGCTCATCCGCACCGCCGAGGAGAACGAGGAAATGGCCAGCAGCAAGGCCGCACGTCTCATCCGCCAATACGCCACGCTGCATCCGGAGAATATCCGGCAGAAGTCGGAAATCATCGTGGAGACCTTCCTTGAAACCACGCGCCACAAAATCGGCGGCAAGGGTAAGATGATGGTGGTGGCATCCTCGCGTCTGGCAGCGGTGCTGTATTTCCGCGCGGTGAAGGCCTATGCCGCCGAGCAAGGATACGCCGACGTGAAGCCCATGGTGGCCTTCTCCGGCAAGGTGGAAATCGATGACGAAGAACTGACCGAGAGCAAGCTCAACGTGCGAGCGGACGGCACTCATATCTCCGAGGCACAGACCAAGGAGGAATTCCACAACAACTTCAACATCCTCATCGTGGCAGAGAAATACCAGACCGGCTTTGATGAGAAGCTGCTGCACACCATGATTGTGGATAAGAAGCTGCGCTCTGTAAAGTGCGTGCAGACCCTTTCGCGCCTGAACCGCACCATCTACGGCAAGGAGGATACCTACGTGCTCGACTTCATGAATGACCATGAGGAAATCAAGGAGGCCTTCCAGCCCTTCTATCAGGAAACACTGCTGGAGGGTGACCTGAGCTACGACCTGATTTACCAGACCAAGCGAGACCTGCGCCAGTTTGATGTTTACCACGATGACGACGTGGAGAAGGTTGCGGAGGAATACACGCGCCACAGCGAGCAGCAGGAGTCCGAGTGCGCCGCGGCCATCACGAACCTGCTCATACCCGTTATCGCCGACTACAATTCAAAGCTGAGCGAGGATGATCAGTACGAATTCCGCCGTAAGCTGCGAGCCCTGTGCAAATGGTATGCCCACATCGGGCAGATAACGCGCCTGAATGACTTAGAGCTGCACAAGGAATATGTGTTTGCCCGCTACCTCATCAAGGTGCTGCCCACTAACCCCGGTGAGCTTGTGGACATAGAGGGCAAAATCGAGATGGAATACTACAAGCTGGAGGAAACCGGCAACGGTAGTATTCAGCTGTCCGGTACGGACGGCGTTCTGGAGCCCGGCACGGCCACCGCAGGCGGCGGTGCTACGGACAAAAAGGAGCCGCTCGATGAACTGCTGAACCGCATCAATGAAGCCATGGGCGGCAACTTCACCGAAGCCAACAAGGTGGCGGCCCGCACCATCATGGCCGTACTGAAAGAAAACACCTCGCTGGCTGCATCGGCTCGCAGCTCCAACATGAAGGTGTTCATGGATACCATTTTCAAGGATATCTTTGAAAATGCAGCCATGGACTGCTACGTCAAGAGCATGGAGGGCTTCGAGGACCTGATGCAAGATGACCACAAGCGCAACCAGCTCCGCGAGAAGCTGGCCCACGAGCTCTACCGCCAATTCCGCAGCGAATACCGCGTAGAAGAAGAAAAGGTGCTGGACGCCGCCGAAGGAGAGGAATAACAGTAAACAACAGGCTGAGCAAATAGACGCACCTTATTTGCGCTTACCCGCATCTCTGCCATTTTGCAAGTTCAGCCTGTTGCAAAATCCTGATTTTCTCATCCTCGGCCGCTCCGTGCAAGAAGCCAATCCCGAATTTTGCCATATCTTGGTCAGAAAAATTGGTTTTTAAGAAGTTGCATGCAACTTCGCACCTATAATCAGCCAAATCACACAGAGTTTCAGCCTCACGGTCGATAGGGTCTGCAAGCTGTGTGTTTGCTGCAAACTTAAACAGGAGCTTTCCCTCAGGAGAAAAATCCGGATTACTATCTATAACTGCTTTTTCTAATTTTAACATATCCATTTTATTTAAGGTAGTTGGAGTTAAGCCCGATAAACTCTCTCCGTTGAGAGCAACAGGCATACCAGCATTTTACAATCGTTTCGCCCTTTGTCAAGAATTGTTGGGCTATTCCCAGGGCAGACGCATTTGGATTTGTGTCATACAAGCAGGTCAATCTCCACCTCTAAGATATTCACGAAATTTACTCTTAATGACTTATCGCTAAAAATTGATTTTGTTGATTTTAGAAGCAAATAATGCTAGACTGTCAGG
>JAFWZG010000045.1 GCA_017517385.1 Akkermansia sp. | reverse complement strand
GACGCAGCATCTACGCTACAAAATCGCGCAAAAAATGGATTGACCGCCCACACTGTATTATGCTATAAAACATTTGCGCTCATCCGGACAAAAAAACAAGAAGAAATAGCTTATTCGTGTCAAAAGGAGGGCGGCAGCTTACACAGTAACTAAGGTATGAAAAAGATTTTATTAGCAGCAGCAGTTTGGCCGGGGCTGACCTTGGCGGATGCAGTGCACCATTCACGGAATGGCCGTGAAGCGGTGATTAAGTTTGATGAGCCCGTGGTGCCACTGAGCGTGGTGCAGAACGGAGCGAATGCCGAGCTCTCCGCTGAGGATAGAGGACTGAACCTCTTTGATATATCCGGTGATGCTCAGTTTATACCGGACGCCCGCTGGGTGGATCAGGATCGCCTTCTTATCACTTACAAGAAAGGATTTAATGGCAGCACACGCTACCGCTTGGCTTTCCGCCCCGGCTCCGGGAAATACCTCAGTGGCCGCGAGATGCCCCAGCAGGCATTTGAGTTCAGCTATCAGGGGCAGGAGCTTTCCCAGATGCGCACGAATGCCGGCTTGCCGAACGCTGCTGCCTGCGTGTATGTGAATAACCCGATTACGCGCGCTCAGCTTGATTTTTCTGCTCAGAGTGAGGTGACTTACACTTTCCGCGAGGTGCTGCGGAGAGGCCCGGAGCAGAGCTATGGCCGCACCCTGCGCGGCGTGCCGACATCGGCTCAGGTGAAGCATATAAACCCTTATCAGGTGCTTAGCCTCGCGTTCCCCGGGCGCGATTTGAAGGATATCAGCTCCGAAGAACTTGCTGCGATGACGCCTGAAACCCCCATTGCCGGCTATGTGCTGGTGCAAGCCGAGGGTGAGCTTTCCGGAGAAGGAGATTGGGAGCTTGTCGTCACTCCCGGTAGCGGGGATTTGAAGCCTTCCACCGGCTACGTGGAGCGCCCCGTGGTGCCGACCATGCAGGTAACGGCCATGGTACAGGAGGTGAAGGATGCTGCCCCCGGGGTGGCCATAGAAGTGAGTCTGAATGCTCCTGTGCTCACAGCGCAGATGCCTGAGATTTTCCGCGGGCTGGAGCTGAAGGTGGGGGACGCCACAGCTGTGAACAGCGAGGATGGCCGCAGTAAGACTGTTACCCTGCCGGATGGCAAGACGCTCACCTTTACCTATGCGGATGTTGAGCCTTCCAGCGTTTTTCCTGTTGTCCCCCATAACGGCGGAAGTGACTCCTCAGTGCGTACGGTGGACTTTCAGCCGCCGTATGGCGAGACCTTCCGCATTCTGGTAAGCGGGGATGCCTCATTGCCGCAGGTGGTGGAGCTGACGATGAAAGCCGGCACGCAGGTGATGCTGGGTGCGGCGAGCCGTGAGGACCAGTGCTGCCGCTTATCGCTTACTCCCGCTTGCCCGTCACTGGATTGCGGCGGCACGCCGGAGACGCCTCTGCTGCTGCCACTGAATGGCGACCGCCGGATGAAGCTCACGCTGTTCAACCAGAGTGCGGTTCGCGTGAGCGCTGCTCGCCTCAGTGCCGAGCAGTTCTTGAAATATGCACGTATGCTGAATGAGACAAGGCTTGGCATGGAAGCTCAGCGTGTGCTGGCAGAGTACCGCCTGAAGCTGCTGGAGACTCGCCGCCGCTTGGGTGCGGACAATGTGAGTGAGCAGGCAATTCGCTCAGAGGAGCGTGCTCTCCGCCGCCAAATTGCTCCTGATTTCGCGGGCCTGCGTTCTCACATGAATGATGTGGTTTTCAGCGCAGAGCAGGAGCTTAGCTTTACTGCTGCGGGTATGAATGGCCTTAGCTCTGCCGAGGCATTTGTGGATTTGAACGCACTCATGGGCGGCGAGGCAAAGCCCGGCTGCTATATCATTTCCGTGCGTCGTACTGTTACTCCCGCTGTGAAAGCGCAGCTGGAACGCGTGGGCGCAAACTCTGCTCTCTTTGATGTGGAGCAGTGGTACATCGTACAGCTTACGGACCTCCAGCTGACAGCCGGAGCTGGGGCGATTGTGCTCACCCGCCTGAGCGATGGCTCCCCCGTGCTGCAGGGCAGCATGCTGGAAGCCGGGCGGGAGCCTGTGGCCTTGCAGAATGCGGTGGCTTCCGTGCCTGTCAGAACTGGCAGCCGCCCGAATAACACACGCTGGCTCGTCCTGCAGAGCGGTGAGGATTATGGCACTTACCTCTGGAGAGATAACCATCCGCGTTTGGATACGGATAGCCGCATCGAGGTCGTACGTGACCGCGGTACATACCGCCCGGGCGAAACGGTGCACCTGCGTGGCATTTTGCGCCGCGTCAGCGCTCAGGGTGAGGCATCCCTTGGCAATGTACGCCGCGTGTCCGTTTCCGTGAATCGACCGAATGGCACTCGCATGCTGGACCGCCGTGTGGCCGTGAATGCGTTTGGAGCGTTCGAGATGGATTTTGACCTTCCTGCGGGAGAGGAAGACGTGACGGGTGATTACCGGGTGCTGGTGGAGAGTGGTGATTACCGCGCCTATCTCTTTGTGCCGTGTCAGGTATTCCGCCGAGATTCCTTTGATGTGAAGATGGAGGTGAGCATGGAGCGTGTTCGCCCCCGCGAGTACACCGTGAAGGTGAGCGCTACGGATATGAATGGCATGCCGCTGAGCCGTGCGAATGTGCACTTGGATATCGTGCTGCAGCTGGCCGGGGACGCTTCACGCGGGCCGGCACAGGTTAAGTTTGACGCCCAGTCCTATGAGCTTACACTGGGTGAGGATGGCACCGCCACCTATACCGGCAAGCTGCCTGAGCTCACGGCGGGTGAAATTCATAATGTAGTGCGCGTGAGCGGTGAAGTGATGAATGACCGCCACGAGGTGCGCCGCCTGAATGAGGAGATGAAGCCCTATTACCCGGCGGATTTCCTTGCTGAGCTCAGAGAGCATGATGTGCTTGTGCTGAACAGCACTACATCCCCCACCCCTCGCGTGCTGGACCGTGAGCAGACGGTGCACCTGCGCCTCATCTCCTACCTGCCGCGCCAGAGCAAGCTGCCGAATGGCATCATCATCCGTGATTCTGTGCGCCTTCCGCTCTGGGAGGGTGATATCACAGTGCCGGCAGGTGCTGTGAACGGCGTGCCCACAGGCATGTTTGAGCGCTGGAGGAAGTTCGCCGAGAGTTTGTCACTGTCTGAGCGGCATACGAATCCGCCCATGATTGTGGAGCTCACGGCTGTGGATGCAGCCGGAAATCCGCTTTCCATGCAGCTGAATACCTACGCTCCGCGTGTAGATGAGGACTGGATGCCCGGTTACCGCCGAGTGAACCGCTCTGCTACAGCCACCTTGGAAGATGACAAGCTGCGCGTGCAGGCCGCCTTCATGCGTGCCGGGCAGGCCGTGGTGGTCATTCGCTCGGTGCGTGGCACTCGCGTGTTACCGGTGACCGAGGTGAAGGAAGGCATGAATGAGCTGGTGCTGCCGCTGGAGAGCGGTGAGTTTGGCAGCGTTCAGGCCGTGCTCATGCAGATGCTGCAGAAGGATGGCCTTTACACAAGGCTGGATTCCCGCGCTGCCTCCGCTAATGTGCCGAACCGCCAAGCAGCCCTCACGGTGGATATCACCACACCTCAGCAGAATCTGCGTCCCGGCGAGAAAGTCACTCTTTCCGGTACGGTGAAGGGGCCGGATGGCCAGCCAGCGAATGCACAGGTGACCCTCTTTGCCGTGGATGCCGGCATGCTCTCTGTGGATAACCACACCGTGCCGAATCTCCTGCTGCGTTTCTCTCATGTGTGGGTATCCCCGTTTGCTCCCCGCACTCACAGCCTTATTTATGAGCCGAACGCTCGCCCGTCCATGAACCTCCTGCCGGGTATCTGGGGCATGTACCGGAATACTTTCATAACGGGAGGAGCTCGTCCTATGATAATGCGTAACAGCCGCTCCGGTCGCGCACTGGCCATGGGCGCCGCTGCTCCTGCTCCTATGGCGTACGGCGCACAGGAATCCGCTGAACCAATGACGATGGACGGTGCACCCGCCCCGGTGAATGGCAGAAAGGCAGCGGAGAGTGATGCTTGGGCGGCGGAAGAGGAGGCCGTGGCTGAGGATTGTGCTGCTGAATGTACTGCAGACGGTGGAGCTGTTGCTGCCCCGAGGCTGCGCACAAACTTCATCCCGGTGGCCGTGTGGGCACCTGAGCTGGCTACGGATGGGGAAGGGCGCTTCTCCGTGGAGCTGACTCTGCCGGATACCTTCACTACCTATAAGGTGTATGCACTGGCTCTGGGTGCGGATGGCAAGACCTTCGGCAATGGTGAGGCGGAGTTCACTGTAAATCAGCCCGTCATGCTGACTCCCGGCACGCCCCTCTTCATGAGCCTTGGTGACCACCTGCGCCTGCCCCTCACCATTTCCAACTCTACGGACGCCGAGGGAACATGGACTGTTTCTCTGGAAGGGGCCGAGGCATCTCAGCAGGTTACGATTCAGGCTAAGAGCACGGCCACGCTGTACTTTGATTACAAAGCTACGGAAGAGGGCATGCGCACGCTGCGCTGGCAGGCTGTTTCTGCCACGGGTGGTGATGCTGTGGAAGGCAGCTTCAATGTGCGATTCCCGGCACCGTTGCTGAAGGAAGCGCACCATCTCGTGCTGGCTAGCGGTCAGGAGCCGCTGCGCGTGGCCGGTCTGCTGGCCCCCGAGCTGGCCGGTTCCGGCCGTGGCAGCATGGAGATTCTCCTTTCCTCCAACCCGCTGCTGCACCTGTACGGCTGTATGGAGCTGGTGCAGAACACTACTTACCCCTGCACGCACTATGGCGCTACGTCCATGATGGTGTGGATGCTTTATGACCGCTTGGCTCCCTTCAGCCCCATCATGGCCCAGACGGAGCCTGCGCAGGCCCGCCGCTATGTGTCAGAAGGTATTACTCACCTGTTGAAGATGCAGCAGGAGGATGGCGGCCTTGCGTACTGGTACGGCGCGCGCATCAGCAGCCCCTGGGCCTCCGCATATGCCGGCCTCGTGCTTACCCTTGCTCAGGAGAATGGCTTTAACGTGCCTGAGCAGGCGATGGAGGCTCTGAAGTCATACCTGCGTGCTCAGTTGGAGCTTTCCCGCCGTCCGCAGCCGACGGTGACGTTCTCACCGTTTGATTTGTATGCCATCGGCCGCACCATCGGTGATGCGGATTTGGCGAACGGGGCCCTTGCCACCGCTCTGCGCTCAGCGGAGCAGGAGAGTGAGGAGGCCGCCATCTTCGGCAGCCGCCGCTGGTGGTGCACCGGTTATGCTGTGGCGTCCCTGCGCTTCCTTGGCAAGATGAGCGCCGAGCCGGAGAACCTGCATGAGCCCTTCCTCGCTTGGATGCGAGCTGTGGGCCATGATTATCGCCATGCCACCACTTGGGATGGCGGCTGGATGCTCATTGCCCTGCATGAGTACCTGCGCCGCACGCCGGATAGCAGCGCGGACGCCTCTATCACTCTGGAGGATGGCCGCCAGCTGACTCTCGGTAACGGCCTCACCACTCTCACACCCGCTCCCGCCGCTACCCTTGGCGAGACCGCTACCGTGCTCAGCACCACTGCCGGCACCGCTTACATCACCGTGCGTGCTCGCGCCTTGCCGGAGAAGACTGAATACCCCGGTGTAACGGAGAACGGCCTGCAGGTGACCCGCATTTACGAGAAGCGCGGTGAGGATGGCGTATGGCGTGAAGCTACGGAGTTCAACGTGGGTGATGTAGTGCGCGTGACGCTCACCTGCGCCAAGACGGACCGCGAGCTGGAGTACTTCATTCTGGAGGACTATCTGCCCGCTTGCATGGAGGCCATTAATCCGGAGATTCCCTCACAGGCTGCCGGGCTGGAGCCCCGTGCATGGAGCCATTGGTTCGACCAGAAGGAATACCTAGCGGACCGCGTGCGCGGCTTCTGCACTCGCTGGGGTGGCCGTGACCTGCTGAACATGAGCTACTACGCCCGCGTGAAGCGTTCCGGCGTGTCCACGGCACCGCCTGCTCAGGGGCAGCTCATGTACGAGCCGCAAACCTATGGCCTCTCGCCGAATGCAGTTATCACTTCACACTGATTAACGGAACAAAACATCGGGATGGACGAGTCGCAGACTCGTCCATCTCAGCATACAATCCCCATTCTCGGACGTGTCCATCTTTCAGCTAGTTACGGATTATCAGCCTTCCGGAGATCAGGAGCAGGCTATCGCTAAGCTCCTCAAATCCTTGGACGCCGGCAATAAGCACCAGTGCCTGCTGGGCGTGACCGGCAGCGGCAAGACTTTTACGATGGCAAATATCATCGCCGCGCAGGATAGACCGGTGCTGGTGCTTTCGCATAATAAAACCCTCGCCGCTCAGCTGTATTCGGAGCTGAAGAGCTTTTTCCCGCATAACGCGGTAGAATACTTCGTCTCCTACTTTGATTATTATCAGCCTGAGGCCTACATCGCCAGCACGGATACCTACATCGAGAAAGACAGCGCGATTAACGAGGAAATTGACCGTCTCTGTCTGAATGCCATGCGCTCTCTGCTGCTGCGGCGGGATGTCATCGTGGTGGCGAGTGTGAGCTGCATCTACGGCTTGGGTTCGCCTGAGGATTACCGGGAGCTGACGCTCTCCATCCGCGTGGGGCAGGAGCTGGACCGTGATGCCATGCTCGCCTGTCTCACGGAGCTGCTCTTTGAGCGGAGTGATTATGACTTTCGCCGCGGCACTTTCCGCGTGCGCGGCGATGTGGTGGAGATATACCCGGCGCAGAGTGATGGCGAGGCCATTCGCGTGGAGTTCTTCGGGGAGGAGATAGACGCGATATCGCTGATAGACGCCACCACGGGGCGCACGCGTGATAAGATGAGCAGCTACCTCTTTTTCCCTGTGAAGCAGTACGTTTCCTCGCCGGAAAAACGCCATCCCGCCATCCTTTCCATCCGCAAGGAGCTGGAGGAGCGCATGGCTTGGTTTGAGAAACAGAACAAGCTCATCGAGGCCCAGCGCCTGAAGATGCGCACGGATTATGATTTGGAGCTTATTAATGAGATTGGCTTCTGCAAGGGAATCGAGAACTACTCCCGCCACCTAGCCGGCCGTGCGCCGGGCTCCACGCCGTCCACCCTGCAGGATTACTTCCCGGCGGACCACCTCACCATCATTGATGAATCGCACGCCACCGTGCCGCAGATTGGCGGCATGTATGAGGGCGACCGCTCCCGCAAGCAGGTGCTTATTGACCACGGCTTCCGCCTCCCCTCCGCGCTGGATAACCGCCCGCTGCGCTTTGATGAGTTCATGGCGCGACAGGCTCAGCTGGTGTATGTGAGCGCCACGCCCGGCCCCTTTGAGTACGTGAACTGCGTGCCGGGTAATCCCTCCTACATCCCTGTGCTGAAGGCGAAACGCGGTAATACTCACGCCCGCAGTGAGAAGGCTAGTCAGGCCATCACGAAAGCGCCGGATGACTTCCGCGGCGTCTTCTTCCACCGCTTGGAGGAGCTCCGCGTGCCGCCGCATCCTTCCTCCGCTCCCGTGGAGAAGTTTAACCCGCGCGGACTTGGCCAGCCTCTCATCGTGGAGCAGCTCATACGCCCTACCGGCTTGCTGGAGCCGAAAATCACCCTCCTGCCGCTGGAAGGGCAGATAGATAAGACCATCGAGCTCTGCCATGCCCGTGTGAGTGTGCGTGAGCGTGTGCTGGTGACGACTCTCACCAAGCGCACCGCTGAAGACCTCACGGATTACCTGCGCAATATCGGCCTGCGAGTGGAGTACATTCATGCGGATGTGGACGCCATCGAGCGTGTGGAAATTCTGCGCAAGCTTCGTAGTGGCACCGTGGATATTCTGGTGGGCATTAACCTCCTGCGAGAAGGTCTGGATTTACCGGAGGTATCCCTTGTCTGCATACTGGATGCGGATAAGGAAGGTTTCCTGCGCAATGAGACGAGCTTGGTACAGACCGCCGGCCGCGCTGCTCGCCATGTGCATGGCGAGTGCGTGCTTTTCTGTGATGTTATTACAGATTCCATTCGCCGCTTGGTGGAAGAGAGCGACCGCCGCCGCGCCATCCAGCAGACGTACAATGAGGCGCATGGTATTACACCGCACACCGTAGCCCGTGCGGACCAGAGCACCCTGCGCCTGTACACTCCGGATGATGAGGATGATTTTGACGAGCCCGCTCTGATGGCTGCAGATGATGAGGCCGGGAATGTGGAGGAGACCATCCGCCGCTTGGAGAAGGAGATGAAGGAAGCCGCCGCTCGGCTGGATTTCGAGGTGGCAGCCGTGCTGCGTGATAAGATTAACCTGCTGAAGAAAAAGTAAACGGCACAAAAAAGCCGCGGAAGGAAATCCGCGGCCGGAGAATCAGAGGGGCTTCTTTTCTTTTCCTGCTTCCTTGCCTTCCAAGTAACGGACAAAGCGGGAAACGCCTGCGCCATAGCGCGAGGCCAAGCGGTAATCCGGCTCGGATTCGTACAGGCGGCCACAGCTGCGGTTCCACATGAAGAAACGGAATAGCAGCCAGCACATAAACCCAATAACAACAATGGCTATGGCGTAGGGCGTGGCTCCTCCTGCCAGTACCCATGCCTTCACCTCATCTTTCCAAGTAACTTCCTTTATTTTTATTTCCTCTTCAACCGGCAGGATAACGCGGGTGACTCTGTGGGTACTGTCCGTATCCAGCGGGGTGAAACGGGCTGAAATCGGGGTGAGGATACCATGCAGGCAGTGAATGGAGGCCATGAGGCCTTCCACGCCGCTGCCGGAGATGGAAATACAGCGGCGCAGGGCTTCCTGCCACTCACGAATTTGGTCATCCGTGGGCGTGATTTCTCTGTACCCGAGATCGATGACGGGCGGTTCACCAAGGCAGTACTGGAGCAGCACGGTGTATTGGCCGGGTTCTGCGATATTGCGCACCAGATTGGCGGCTGATATCTCGCAGGGGATTTCCTGCCCTGCCTTGAAGATGGAGACGTAGATGTGGAATTTCGAGTTGGCGTTCAGCTCGCTGAGCAGGTGGCTGATATCCGCCCGCTCCACATCGGTGAGCAGCTGCTGAGGGTCACGCAGAGCCGTGCCGTGCGGGCTGAGGTAAAGCCGGCAGTAGCGGCCGGGCACGGTGGTATCGCTTTCTTCATTACCTGTTTCAGCTCGGTTTCTTCCGCCGCGCGATGAGGTGGAAGTGGTGGTGCTACCGGAGGTGCTGCGCTGTTTGCCGCCGGGCATGAGCAGGTTCAGACCGTTTGGCAGGTTGCCGGACATCAGTTCTGCATAATCCGTGGAGGACCAGCGCGGCTCCACATTGTACCCCGCCGGTACACCCGGTACCGCGGGCGGAGCCGGTTCCGGTGCCGGTTGTGGGGCAGGTGTTTCAGCCGTAGCTTCAGCCGGAGCCTCCGCCGGGGCTTCGGCCGGGGCTTCCGCTGCGGGGGGCGGGGCCTCCTGTGCCTGAGCATACGGGGCGCAGAGGGCTGCGCTGAGAGTAGCAATGAGCGCAAGAGATTTCAGCTTGCGCCGAGTATTCTGGCGCAGGGTTTTGTTCACCTTGCGGGTAGCGAGGGCAAGCTGGCCGGCAGCTTTTCTCATGACGAGCTTGAGGGCGTTCATGAAAGCGCGCTCACGGAACTGAAGGCGTGCGCTGATGATGGTGGAAGTGATTTTATCCGGGTTGATGTAGGGATCCAGCATGTAGCCCCAAGTGAAGCAGGCTATTTCCAGCTGCACATCCAACACGAGGATAAGCATCCAATCCTGACGGGTGGGCGGAGGTGTGGGCAGGCAGATATCGCGCAGCCGATCACAGAAGTTTTGCCACGTGCTGCTTATCCAAGAGGGTGTTTCTTCTACTGGGCGGGCCTCGCCGGGACGGCGTTCTCTCAGCTCAGCATCTTCGATGGCACGCATCTGTTCGCGCTTGCCGAAGGAGGGGTGGTGTATGCGGGCGTGGTTCAGCACCCAGTGAGCATGCGGGCGGAATTCCTGTGGCTGACCGTGATCCGTGATATACACGCAGAGGGCCACCGGGGAGATTCGGCGCTCCAACCCGGCCAGATAGCGCAGAAGCTCCATGCGCTCTTGGTGCGTGAGGGCGCCGGCTTCATCCACCACGCGGGTGAACTCCACATCATTCGTGCCGAAGATGGAATCTGCTCGGGCCATGCCATAGCCACACGCCGGGCACTGTTCTTCAGCACCCGTGTGGATAGTGGCATTGCAGCGTGGACAAATCGGCACGCCCCAGTTATATCTTTTTTTAGTGTGAGTGTGAAGACAAATCAATGTCATTTTAATGTACAGTTGACACTGGGGCAGAAATGTGATAAACACGAGGATATGAAAACAATTTTCCAAGCAATATTTGTGAGCGTGGTGGCTGCTTTGGGCGTAAGTGCGTATCCTGCGCCATCTCATCTGGAGGGGGCCGTGGTGGTGCTGGATTATACGCAGGCTGAGTTCTGCACCGAGATTATGGATGAGAGCTTCAGCGGTTGGGTGAGCTATGAACAGGCCCGGCGGAATGTGCGTGGAGCAGGTGAGGCTTTTTCCACCGGCGCCGTGCAGATAAAGGCATCCCGCCGCTTGCTGCCTATTACTTCCCCCGGGCAGGGAGGTGTATACACTTACACCTGCAAGGGTGGTGATACCGGTGAGATAGATGTGAATATGTGGCAGTCTCATCAAGTAGATGTGGCACGTGGTATCACGCTTACCTTTACTTCCCCCACCACTGCGGTGGCTACGGAAGGCATTTACCACGGTAATTATGCCGGGCGCGTGCGCAATATTCGCGTGACGATTCAGGGCGGGGCTTCCGGCAGTGCAGCTGCGGCTACTCCTTCCACGCAGAATGCCGAGTTGGAGCGGATGGTGAATGAGCTGAAATCCCGTCGATGCCGGAATGCTACGGAGCGACTTTACAAGGAGCGTTTGCTCACTCTGCTGCCTCTCATTGCCCGCACGGGGAACGTGAATATTACCACCGCTGAAACGCGCGGCAACACGGCTCTGCATTATGCCTGTGGCCTGAGCCATGTGGAGCTGGTGCGCTGGCTGGTAAATCATGGAGCGAATGTGAACGCCCGTACGCAGCGCGGTGCCACTCCGGCTGATTGTGTGAGCGGGGCAAATGCCGCGGCAATTAACGCTATTCTGCGCGGAGCGCGCTAAATACATTAGATAATCCCTCAACCTCTTAATAGAAGATTCTATCAATACAGCCATGAAAACAAGTACTACTCTTCTCGCCCTCTTAGCCACATGCAGCACAGCGTTTGCGGCTCATACGGCACCCGTTTCCATGGCGGGAAAATTGGTGGTGGTGAACTTTTACTCCGCACAGGAATCCAGCTCTGAGATTGGTGAGCGACCGAACGCATGGAAACAATGCACCTCCACCCCTATGGTGATGCAGTTCCCCGCAGGCGGGGGCAATGAATACAGCTACCAACTGCAAGAGCAAACGCCGGAATCCCCTTGGCCTCCGGTAAAGGTTACATACATTCCGGAGGATTCCTGCATCCAAATCACCGGCAATGACATGCATGTGCAGGTAACCCTCACTTTCAATTCCCCCCAAAAGGGCACGGCGCGCATTGAATGGCACGACGAGGGCGGCTCTTGGCATGTTCGTGGGGCCGAGTTTATTATCAGCAAAAGCACTTCAAGGGCAGGGCTTCTTACCATGCCGAATGAGGAAGAACCTGATGGTGCTGTGCAAAGTGTAGATGATGGTTTAGGCGCTCTGGTGCGTGAGCTTGAAGCTCGTACATATTCAACCGCCGTGGAGCGCCTGTACCAAAGACGCCTGCTTACCATCCTGCCTCAAATTATGGAGGGAGCTCCTATTGATACCATCATTCCCAATGCCAACGGCACAACCGCCCTGCATAACGCTTGCGGGCTCAGCCATGTGGAGCTGGTGCGTTGGCTGGTGAACCATGGGGCGAATGTTCGCGCCCGCACCGCTAGAGGTGCTACTGTAGCTGACTGTGTGGGAGGGCCGAATGCCGCTGCGATTAATGCTATTCTGCGCGCTGCGCGCTGATTGGTGCGCATTGTATGTATCTCATAATCAAAGTCGGTACAGCATAGGTTGCACCGGCTTTTTTATTTATTTTTTCTCTTAAAATGTGGCAGTAAGGGGGAATATTCTTTACATCTGAGCATTTAAATGTTAGCCTTGAGAGGAAGAGGATATTGCTTCTGACTATTATGTGAGACCATGTGACAAGTGGTTCGCCTTACATAAGCTATCGGAGGGCATTATTCTATCAGGTATCTTCAAATAAGATGAATATTAGCTACACAACATCTCTTATTCTGGCACCGGCACTAGTAGCCGTTGTGCAAGCTGCTTCGGTGAGTGATTTGGAGCAGGCTGTGCGGCGAGGAGATAGTCTGATTCGCATTGAGAAGATGATACGAGGCGGTATCAGCCCGGATAGTGTAGTGACTTTGGTGCCCGGGCGCCGTGCTCCGCTGCTCTGCGCTATGGCGGATGATGAGCTGCACGGCTACGGCGAGCGCGAGGCGGTGGATTTACCCTATGGCCCGGCTGAAGCCGTACAGATGCTGCTGAAGATGGGGGCCACGCCGAATGTGCGAGATGCTCAGGGCCGCACGGCTCTGCACTACACCTCCCACGCGCTGGCTCAGCATTACTTGCTGGAGGCAGGGGCAGACCCGAGCTTGGCGGATAATAATGGACAGCTGCCTGAGGTGCCCGAGGCTGAGGGTATCGCTACGGAAGGTGCTCCGGTAGATGATGCCCCCTGTAACGATATCGATAGTCAAGAGGTCGAGTGTATGACGCCTGAGCAGATACGTGAGCTGGGGGTGGACTATGCTGAAGGTCGCAATGGCCGCGCTGTTGACACCGCTCGCGCTATTGAGTTGTATGAGCAGGCTGCTGCTGCCGGGGATTCCACGGCAGCCCGCTGGATGGGCTGGCGCTACCGCCAAGGCAGGGGAGTGAGCCGTGACCGCGCTCGCTCGAACTACTATTTTTCGCAGGCTGCGGCTGCCGGAGATCGCGCGGCTTATGAGGCTATGGATAATCTTGCCCCGGAGAGCGTGGCCGGTATGTCTCTTTCCTTCCGCTGCTCCTCCGAGCAGGTGGTGCAGGCTGTTGGCACCCGCGATGAGGAAATGTACCAATTTCTTACTCCCGGGAGTGAGGATACCTACACTGTGGAATGGGGGCGTTCCAACAACGGTGCAACATCCGAAAATGAAGACGGCACCTGCCGCGAGTTTTCCTGGAGCTACACACGCACGAGCAAGAATACTGCCCGTGTCACCTACTCCTTTTCCTTCTCTCACGGAAGCTATCCTGATATGTGGTACGAACGCAGTTTCGACCTCACCTTTAGCTCTCCCACCGGAGGAACGGCTACCTGTACTGTGACAGGTAAGCCAACAACTATCTGGGCAGAAAAAATCATTTATACCGGTTCTTTCTCCCTGAACTAATCCCGCTGCTTGCAGCAATTACTAATACCAAACTCAAAACAAAAACATGTCTGTAGAAGTAACGACCGAAAGCTGGGGCAGCCGCCTTGGCAACTCCTTTAAGGGAGTCATCGTCGGTGGTGTTCTGTTCCTGGCCGGCATTCCCCTGCTGTTCTGGAACGAAGGCCGTGCCGTGAAGACAGCCCAAGCTCTGGAAGAGGGCGAGGCTGCCTGTGTGGAAGTGAAGGATATCACCACCATTAACCCCGCTAATGAGGGCAAGTTGGTGCACATGACCGGTATGGCCTCCACTCAGGAAACGCTGATGGACCCCCTGTTCAATTGCGTGAGTCTGAATGCCATTCGCCTCACCCGCAAGGTAGAATACTACCAGTGGGTAGAGAGCTCCTCCACGCGTGAAGAAAAGAATGTGGGTGGTTCCGTGACGAAGACCACCACCTATTCTTACTCCACTCAGTGGTCTAGCACCCCTGTGGATAGCTCCAAGTTCCATGATCCTGCCTATCGCAACCTTAACACGGTGGCATATCCTGTGACAACCGGTACCGGCCTGAATGGTGCTAATGCTACGGTGGATGCCACAATGGTGAACTTTGGCGCCTTCATGCTTTCTCCGTCCCAAATCTCCAGCATCAGCGGTAACCAGCCTGTACCTCTTGCTGATGTGCAGTGGCCTGCAGACCTGACTGGCCGCATCACCGTGCAGGATACTGCCGGTGTTGTCTACATTGGCCATCCCGTAGGTTATGTGGCACCTGCCGCTCCCGGCCAGCCTGTACAGCCCGGCATGCAGCCCGGCATGCAGCCCGGTATGCAGCCTGCCATGCAGCAGTACGCTCCTCAGCTGCCCATCTCTACTGTGGTGAATATCCCCGATGAGCCCGGCAAGCAGCTTAACCTGATTCAGAATGGCAATTTCATGTATGTGCAGGCCTCCCTCGGCACCCTGTATCCTGCCGTGCTGCAGCCGAATGGCACATACATGGTTTCCAAGCCGAACGGCGCCACCACGGTGGCTACTCCTGTTCCCATGTCCACTCCCATTGCCACCATGTCCCAGCCCGTACAGGGGACCGCTCAGGTGGGCAATATGGGTATGATGAATGTGGTATGCGCCGGCGACAAGGCATACATCTGCATGCCTGATGGTTCCCTGCAGCACATCACGCTGCTGAATGGCCGCTATGCTATCCAGTACAATGGCTGGCAGACCGTGCAGATTACTCTGCCCACTCCCGGCCAGCCCGGCATGGCTCCTGCCGGTGCCGCTACGGCTACAGTTACCGGCACGGCTAATCCCGCTGCTCCTGTGGTGGGTGATGTACGCATCACTTGGACTTATGTTCCTGCTAGCGCCACTGTTTCCCTTGTGTCTAAGCAGACCGGTAACACCTTCACTCCCTACACAGCCGAGAACGGCTATGAGGTGGATCTCCTGCAGACAGGCACCGTGGATAAGGCCGGCATGTTCGCCGATGCTCATGCTTCCAACAACATGATGACTTGGATTCTGCGCTTCGTGGGCTGGCTGATGATGTTCATCGGTCTCAAGATGATTTTCAAGCCGCTCTCCGTGCTGGGTGATGTGCTGCCCATCCTGGGTAACATCCTGGAGTTCGGTACCGGCATCATTGCCTTCTTCATCTCCGCCATCACGGCTCTGGTAGTTATCGCTATTGCCTGGCTGTTCTATCGCCCGATTATCGGCATCATCCTGCTGGCTCTTGCCATCGTTCTTCTTGTGATGCTTATCAAGAAGAAGAAAGCTGCCGCCGCAGCCAAGTAAGCCAACAGCTGAAATCAATTATAAGCGGGGTGCTTCGGCGCCCCGCATCATTTCTAAATCCTTACTCACCCACACAGGCATATGCTGGTATATGTCAATGATACGCCGGTGACTATTTTCAGCGGAGCTGTGGCAATGGATGCCGTACGCCGCTACTGTACTGATACGCACACCCCCCTTCCGACCGGCGAGCTGTATGATGCCTGGGGAAATGTGATAGCGGCGGATAGCCCTATGAGTGAGCAGCGCCGCATCTATACCGCACTTCTTTCCTAATCTTTTTTATTTTTTGATTTTTCTATGAAACTTCCTTTTCTTTCCCTGCTGGCTGCTTTGAGCAGCGCCTTTGCAGCACAGGTGACTGTGCTTGGCCTTAATGACATGCACGCGAACATTGACGCCCTGCCGCGCTTGGCCACCTTTCTGCGTGCAGAGCGTGAAGCTCGCCCCGGTGTACTGCTGATGTCCGCCGGTGATAACCGTACAGGTAGTCCGTATGTGGATAACGTGCCGGAATCCGGTATGCCGATGATTGAGCTCATGAACAAGCTCGGCTTTGATATTTCCACTCTCGGTAACCATGAGTTTGACGCCGGTGCTGACCAGCTGCGGGATTGCGTGAACGCTGCGAACTTCCCCTTTGTGTGTGCGAATGTGCGCACTGCTTCCGGCCCTGAGCTGAAAATCGCTCCTTATCATTTCTTTGAGCGTGATGGGGTGCGCATCTGTGTGCTGGGCTTGGTGCAGACCGGCCACAACGGTCTTCCGGACGCCCACCCGGACCAGCTGAAGAACTTCAGATTCCGTAGCCCGCTTGCAGCGGTGCGTGATTATACCTTCCTGCGTGAGCAGTGTGATGTGCTCATCCTGCTCACGCACATGGGTTTTGAGGATGATATCCTCTTAGCTAAGTGCTTCCCTCAGGCTGATGCCATCATCGGTGGCCACACCCATACACGAGTGGAGGGCGGCCATATAGAGAATGGCGTGCTTATCACACAGGCTGAGAATAAGGTGAAGTACATTACCCGCCTTACTTTTGAGGTGGAGGAGGGCCGCGTGGTTAGCAAGCAGGCTGAGCTCATCCCCCTCGGGGAGCTTCCTGCTGATGAGGAGATGCTGGCTGCCGTGGACGCTGTGAAGAACATGCCCTATATGCAGCGTCAGCTTACTACTGTAAGTAAGGATATCACCCGCCGTGAGAGCCTTGGCTGCATGATGGCGGATGCCCTCCGCGCCTGCGCCGGCACGGATGTGGCCGTCGTGAACATGGGTAACGTGCGCTTGGAAGAGTTCCCCGCCGGCCCCTTCACTGTGGCAGATTGCTACCGCCTGGACCCCTTCTGCAATCAGACCGTTATCGTGAAGGTGACAGGCCGCGAGCTCATTTCCTTCTTGAACCTTATTCCCGCCGGTGATCACCATGGAGCTCCCTGTGTTTCCGGTATGCGTTATCATGCGGTGAAACCCGCTGCGGAGTCTCAGCCCATGCGTATTACTTCCGCCACTCTGGAGGATGGAACTCCCATCCAGCCGGATGCTACCTACACCATGGCCACGAACTCATACCTCATGTCCGTTGTCTCTCCGCTGCCGGCAGACCCCGGCCGTGCTATTGATTTGGACGGCGCTCGCAGCATGATTCAGCACTTGGACGGTAAGCCCGGAATCGATTACTCGAATGTCTCCCGCGTGGATCTGACTATCGAGTAAGTAACTGAGTGAAGAGCTGATATTCAGATGTTCGATTATATAAAGGAAATACTGTGCGCACTGGGGCTTATTGCTTTCGGTGTGGTGCTGAACAACTACGCTGAAGATATCGGAGCGTGGTTCGGCAACCTTGTGCAAAATATTTTTAATAGCATTATTGAACAATTATGAAACTTAAACAGTCTTACCTTTAATTCCTCTTAAAACCATGAAAATATCACACATCTCAGCAGCAGTGCTTGCTTTCGCCTCTCTGATAGTGGCCTCCTGTGAAATATATCCGAATGGCTATAGCTCATTTACGTACTCCACGAATGGCTATAATTCATCCGTATCTTGGACCGCTGCTAGCTATGATGCCAACGGCTTCCCCATTTACGGTTATTATTATGGCCGTCCCGTGTATGGTTACACGTCCAGCGGTGCTGCCATTTTCTCCATTACGGCGATTAGGTCCAACTGCTATGTGCCTGATTGGGGGCCTGCTCCTTGGTACCATGGTCATCACCATTATCCGCACCATGTGCACCGCCATGCCAGCCCTCCCCACCACGCTCACGGTCACAAGCCGCACCAGCGTCCTCACGGTGGCATGAACGCGCCCATTCACCGGAATCCCTCCTCCGTGTTGGGCCCGGCTCGTCCCTCTCATCATGGCAAGCCCGGTCATGATTCCCATGGCCACCCGAATCACAATGCTCATCGTCCGGATTCCCGTCCGAGCCATAACGCCTCCCGCCCGGACCATCGCCCGAGTCACAATACCTCCCGTCCGGAATCTCGCCCGAGCCGCCCCTCTACGGTGACTCGTCCGAGCGCTACGCGTCCGGAGTCTCGTCCGAGCCGTCCTTCCTCGGTAACCCGCCCGAGCGCTACGCGTCCGGATTCCCGTCCGAGTCGTCCTTCCTCGGTAACCCGCCCGAGCGCTACGCGTCCGGATTCCCGTCCGAGTCGTCCTTCCACGGTAACCCGCCCGAGCGCTACGCGTCCGGAATCCCGCCCGAGCCGCCCCTCCACGGTGACCCGCCCGAGCGGTGCGTCTCGCCCGTCGACAGGTAGACATCGCTAAAGCGGAACTGCTTCGTTTTCTGAATGAAAAAATCGGTTGTCTGATGAAGACAACCGATTTTTTTTAATACGAATGGATGAACAAGTTTACTCTTCATCAGCATATTCCTTCAGCCAAGCGGAGAATTCTTCACGCGGGGCGAGGGCATTGAGGAGGAAGAGGTCGAAGTGGTGCTTTTGTGTGGCGGGGGTGATGTTAAGGGTACCGGCGCGGCAGATGGCGATGCCCTGAGCCTGCATGTGCAGGAGGTGAGGTTCGCAGGGAATGGAGGCTGCGGCACAGGTGGCTTCCACCTCGCTGTCACGCAGTTCGAATTCACTACGTGTCCAGAAGGTGCTCACCCAAGTATCATCCGGCAGGAGGTGGATGTGCAGGCCATAACCCTGACCATCATTCCATGCGAGGAAATTTTTCTCAGGCTCATAGGTACAGAGCTCATCCACGGCCGCGAGCTCGCGGAAGTTAGCCAGCAGCTCAGCGCGCGTGAGGGCGAAGGGGGCCACGTTTGTTTGTAGCTTACGGGCGGTCTGGTGGCCACCGCTCTTCTTTTTATGGATGATGATGACTGCTGCGCAGAGGAGGGTTAGGCAGAGGGCGGGGATGATGTAAATCATGGGTTCAGTTGTCGTTGATATGGTAATCTTTCAGCCAAGCGGTGAATTCAGGCTCGGGGGCGAGGACGCTGTGGAGGAATTCGTCGAAGTGAATTTGCTGGTCGGCGGGTGTGATGGTGAGCTGGCCGGCATGTGCGATGGCGATGCCCTGAGCGCGCATGCCGAGCATTTTCTTGTGGCAGGGCACATTGGCAGCGCGGCAGGCGGCGGTGATTTCCTTATCTCGCATTTCAAAATCCGTGGGACTCCAAAAGATGGAGGTCCAGCCGCCATCAGGGAGGAGGAAAATCTGGATGACGTAACCTTGGCGCGTATTCCAAGCGAGGAAGTTGAAGGCGGGCTTGTGAACGGCTAAATCATCTTTCTTGGCCAGTTCCGCGAAGTGGGAGATGATTTCCTCGTTCGTGAGGGTGTAAGGGGTGGTGGCTCGCTTGTGTCGGCGGGCGGGGAGGTTGGCGCGTTTTCTGCTGCGGGAGCGGCTGCGACCTTCAGCAAGGAGCCATTTTCCGAGTTCCCAGATGCCGTGCCCACTGAACAGCACAGCAGCGGCGAGTGCCGGCTCCGAGTTCATTCCTAAGCCGGCTAGACAGATGGCGATTGTGAGTGAGATAATAAGCAGCCCCACGCTGATGATGTGCCGCAGGCGCCCCAAGTATTCGAACACGAACACATAGGCGATGAATCCCAAGAAAATGGTGATGCTTACGTAATCAGCACTCATGGCCGATGGGGCTTATTGCTCCGTTTTGCGGTAGTTGGTATGCCGGCGCAGGTGGGCTTTCGCCTCACCCAGCAGGAAGAAGGAACCGCAGATGAGCGTGTGCGGTGTGAAATGCTCCAGCACTTCACCCAAAGTGGCCGGGGTGCTCACGGGCGCCGATGAGATAGAACGAATCTTCTCCGCCATCTCAACCGCGGGAAGAATGCGCGGGCTTTGTACCGGGGGAAGCACCCACTCGCTCACGATGGGGGAGAGCAGTTCCAGCACTTCATCCAGCGCTTTATCAGCCGAGCCGGCGTAGATGCAGCGCGCCTTCTGCTCTCCGTATGTCTGCTGCCAAGTGCTCACCAGCACGCGGATGGCGGGCGGATTATGCGCGCCGTCCATGATGACCTGCGGGGCAATCTCTTCAAATCTTCCCGGCCATTGCACTTCTGCCAGTCCGCGGGCGATTTCTTCCTCACTGGCGAGGAAGTGCGGCAGGGCTCGGAGGGCTGCAAGGGCGAGGGCAGAGTTCTGCCGCTGGTGAGCGCCGTGCAGGCCGAGGGGCAGGGTGCATTCCTCAGTGATGATGCGGTAGTGCGTGTCCATACGCTCGGCCGCTGTATGGATGGCACGCACGGCTTCCGGCTGCTGCGGAGCACTGAGAGCAGGGCGGTGCCATGCGATGATGGCGGCTTTCTCAGCGGCAATTTCCTCCAGTGTGCTGCCGAGGTACTGGGTGTGATCCATGCCGATGGGGGTGAGCACGGCCACATCCTTGGGCACGGCATTCGTGGCATCTAAGCGGCCGCCCATGCCGGTCTCCAGAATGATGATGTCCACTTCACGCTCGGCGAAGTACATCATGGCGATGGCCAGCACGAGCTCGAAGAAGGTGGGCTTTACTTCCCACTCGCTGATGATATCCCGCACGCGGCAGATGAGGCGTGCGGCGTCCGCTTCCGGTATCATTTGCCCGTTCACGCGGATGCGCTCACCGAACTCCACAAGGTGGGGGGAGGTGAAGAGGCCTGTGCTGTAGCCGGCGGCGCGAGCCACGCTCTCCGCGAAGGCGCAGGTGGAGCCCTTGCCATTCGTGCCGGCCACATGGATGACCCTAGCACGCGGATAGAGCACACCGCAGGCCTGCAGTAAGCGGGTGATGCCTTCCAGGCCCAGCTTGATGCCGAACATCTGGGTGGAGTACAGCCAATCCAACGCGGCACTGTACGGTTCTGATACTGTCATGGAGGGGGGGGGAGGGTGGAGCTATGGCCAGTTCGGCTCGCTCACACTCGCGGGGAGTGTAGGCGAGCCGAATGTGGTAAAAGTGAATCTGAGCGTGATTTTATCAGAAGGGGATGTCGTCATCCGCTTCATCAGGCATGGGGGGAGCGGGCTGCTGATAGCCGCTGTTGCCGTAGTTGTTGTTGCTGGGGCGCTGCTGGTAGCCGCCGCCATTGTTGTAGCCGCCACCATTGTTGTAACCACCGCCGCCATTGCCGCCGTAATTGTTGTTGGAGCGCTGCTGCTGGTAGCCACCGTTCTGCTGCTGGTAGCCACCGCCGCCGCCGTAGTTCCCGCCGCCCTGAGGAGCGCCGTCTCGGCTGCCAAGCAGCTGAAGATTCTCTGCGATGATGCGGATGCGGCTGCGGCGCTGGCCGGTCTGCTTGTCCTCCCATGTATCCATCTGCAGGCGCCCCTCGATGAAGACCGGGCGGCCTTTGCTCAGGTACTGTGCGGCCACTTCACCGGTGCGGCCCCAGCATGTTACATCCAGGAAAGTTGTTTCTTCACGGCGTTCGCCTTCATTCGGGCCGCTGGATACGCGGTTCACAGCCAAGCGCAGTTCAGTGAGGGAGTTGCCGCGGGGGGTCTGGCGTACCTCCGGATCTGCCGTGAGGTTGCCGATAAGCATGACTTTGTTCAGATTAGCCATATGCGTATGTGTCTTGGGGTATAACGTTCAGTGCGAGGAATCCCACTCACTCTCGCGGGAAAGTGGCGGGAAATTTGATTCCTGTGTATTCTACCTGTGCACGCCCCCCCTTGACAAGCAAAAAAGATGACTGTGCGTCAGTATTTCACGCTCTTTGAGTGCGGCTTGCACAGGTGCGCGAGGATATTTTTTCTCGGCTGACGTGAATATAGGCTTGCATTTGAGGGCACAGCGTTGTATAATGACCACTCCCACAGGCCGTGGGGAAGAACGTTTTTCCATCCATGAAAGTTGAACTCATCGAGAAAGCTGCTCAGATTGTAGGCGATAACCAGCTGCTGGTCAACATTGTATCCAAGCGTGTTCAGCAACTGAATCAGGGTGCAGACCCCTATATTCCCACCACACCTGAGATGGGCAGTGGAGACATCGCTCTCACGGAGATTGTCGAGGGTAAGATTATCTGGCGTGAGGCTGATGACGAGAGTTCTCTCATTTCCGGCGCAGATTTGGAGGATGATCTCTTCATCGATATGAGCGAAATGGGGGATATGCCTGCCTCTGATGATCGCACCCTCACCGCTACCATCGATCTGTAAACCTAGCCCTTTATTCAACACAGGTCCGGTTGCCGGTGCTGACCCCGGTTACCGGACTTTTTATTTACTTTTTCAGCTTTTAACCCATAACACCTTAATTCATAGCTGCCATGGCCAAGAAACCTGCTCCTCAGTCATCACAGATTGCCGGTAATAAGAAAGCAGGCCGAGATTATGAAATCCTCGGCAAGCATGAGTGTGGCATCGAGCTGCGCGGTACGGAGGTGAAATCCATCCGCGAGGGCCGAGTGAATATATCTGACGCTTTCGCCCGTGTGGAGAAGGGGCAGCTCTTTCTCTATGGCTGTGATGTGCAGCCCTGGGAGACGGCCGGTAAGTGGTTCCAGCATGAGGCTAAGAGGCCCCGCCGTCTCCTCATGCACAAGCGTGAGATTCTGAAGCTTGAAATTCAGCAGGCTCAGAAGGGCTTTGCCCTCCCGCTGCTGCGCCTGTACTGGAAGAATGGTAAGGTGAAGGCGGAAATCGGAATCGGGCGTGGTAAGACGCACCGTGACCAGCGCTATGACCTTAAGGCGCGTGTGGAAATGATGGAGGCTCGCCGAGAGGTTACCCGCTTCAATAAGGGCGGCGGCTGGTGATGCCCGGCGCTCCCGGAGCGCTCTTTATATATTTATGACAACGAAAACGATACTCATTACAGCAGTGTGCGCCCTGTGTGGCTTCGGCACGCTGCAGGCAGAGGAAACGGCAAGTGCTGTAGCGGCAGCTCAGGTGGCTCAGCAGGAAATAGCTCACCCCTTCTTTCAGGATGAGCCTTATCCCGCATGGTCGCGCATGACTGCTGAGCGCGGTCTGGCAGATGTGCGTGCTGCGCTTGCCATTGCCCGCGAACGTATAGCTGCCGTGTGCGCTGTGCGCCCCGAGGAGGCTACCTTTGAGAATACCTTTCTCGCATACAGTGAGGCCTCATATGAAATGGGGATTGCCTATGGCTACCTGAACCACCTCAGCTCCGTGATGGACAGCACGGAAATGCGTTCTGCCATGGAGGCGCTTATCCCTGAGCTGACGGCTTTTGATGCTGAAGTCATCGCGAATGAACAGCTTTGGCACGTGCTGAAGTCCGCCTCTGAGCAGCCTTGGGTGAAGGAGCTTTCTCCCGCTCGTCAGCGCCTCGTGCAGCAGACGGTGGAGGGCTTCCATGATAGTGGTGCTGATTTGTCTCCTGAGCAGAAGGCCCGCAAGGCCGAAATCGAGCAGGCTCTTGCTGAGCTTACCCTGCAGTTCGAGAAGAATGTGCTGGATTCCCAGAATGCCTGGAAGCTCCTCGTGCTGGAGCGTTCCATGTTGGATGGCATGGGTGAAGATTGGATGGCCAAGGCTCAGGCTGAGGCTGTACGCCGTGGTTTGATTGAGGAAGGCGAGCAGGGTTGGTGTATCACGCTGGACTATGAGAGCTATGGCTCCGTGTTGCGCGATTGTAACAGTGAAGTTACGCGTAAGATGTGCTGGGAGGGCCTTTGCTCTCTCGGAGCCGTGGGTGAGTGGGATAATGAGCCCATCGTGGAAAAGGTGATGAAGCTGCGCCGCGAGCTGGCTGAGCTGCTGGGTTTCCGTAACTATGCGGACCTGATGACCCACCGCCGCATGGTGGGTGGCGGTGATAACGCCATGGCTTTCATTGATTCCATGGCGGCTAAGGTGTTGCCCTCCTTCCAAGAGGAGTGCCGTCAGCTGCTTGCGTACGTCTCCCGCTGTGAGGGGCGCAATGTCATGTTCTTGGATCCCTGGAACCGCCGCTATTATCTGAACAAGATGTCACGCGAGCTGTACCAGTTCAATCCGGAGGAGCTTCGCCCCTATCACCCTGCGGACCGTGTTGTGGCCGGTATGTTCTCTCTTTACAGCAAGCTTCTCGGGGTGAACTTCACGGAGATTCCAACCGTTTGCTTGGAACCCGGTGAGGCCTGCCCCGAGGGTATGGTGGAGGTGTGGCACCCGAGCGTGAAGCTCATTAAGGTGACGGATGCCACCACAGGAAATCACTTGGGCTCTTTCTATATGGACCTCTATCCGCGCCCCAGCAAGCAGGGCGGCGCTTGGGTTATGCCCATGCGTTTCGGGGTCTCTGAGACTCCCGGCACTCCTCACTCTCCGCACTTGGCAGCGCTGGTGGGTAATCTGACCTCCCCCGTGGGTGATGCTCCCGCGCTCTTCAGTCATTATGATGTGGAGACGCTCTTCCATGAGTTCGGGCACATGATGCACGTGATGCTGAGTGATACGGAGCTGAGAGAGCACTGTGGCACCCGCGTGGCATGGGACTTCGTGGAGCTGCCCAGCCAGATGTTCGAGAACTGGACCTGGGTGCCTGAGGGCATTGCCGCCTACTCAGGGCATTATCAGACCGGTGAGCCTATGCCCGCTGAGCTGGTGGAGAAGCTTGTGCGCAGCCGTTACTTCATGCCTGCCATGGATAACATGGGGCAGCTCTGCATCGGCAAGCTGGATTTGGAGATGCACATGAACTACGAGAACCGTTTCGCCGGCCGCTCGCTGGATTTGGCTTCTGCCCAGCTGCTGGACCCGTGGAGTGTACCTGTTTCCATCACTGCTCCTTCCATGATGCGCCACCTCACGCACTGCATTAGCGGTGGTTATGCCGGCGGTTACTACTCCTACAAGTGGGCAGAGGTGCTTTCTGCTGACGCCTTTACCCGCTTCCGCCGTGAGGGCGTGATGAACACCACCACCGGTGCCGCTTTCCGTGAGGCTGTGCTCCGTCAGGGTGACAGCAAGCCCGCCTCGGAGGTCTACCGCGACTTCATGGGACGTGACCCGAACCCGGATGCTCTCCTGCAGGCTCAGGGTCTCATGCCCGAGTAAAGCTTGTATTCATAGTCAATTAGCAGTTCCGGCGGCTCGCTACGGTGTGGCCGCCGGTTTTTTTGGTGCCATGTATCGCACAAAAAAAGAGCGGCTGCCGGTGCGGCGCCGCTCTGAAAAGGGTTGCTGAGCCGGGATATTATTCCCACTCGATGGATGCCGGGGGCTTGGTGCTGATATCGAACAGCACGCGGTTGATGCCCTTCACCTCATTAAGAATGCGGTTGGAGGCCTCGCGCAGCAGGTCGTAGGGCAGCTGTACCCAGTCGGCGGTCATGGCGTCCTCGGACACGATAGCGCGCAGGTTCGTGGCGAACTCGTAGGAACGCTCGTCGCCCTTCACGCCCACGGTCTTCACGGGGATGAGACCGGCGTAGGCCTGCCAGCACTTGTCGTACCAATCCCACTTGCGCAGGGTGCCGATGAAGATGGCGTCGCACTCGCGGATGATGTCGAGGCGCTCCTTCGTTACCTCGCCGGGGCAGCGCACGGCCAGACCGGGGCCCGGGAAGGGGTGGCGCCACAGGATGTCATGAGAAATGCCCATGGAGGCACCCAGCTCACGAACTTCATCCTTGAAGAGGAAGGCGAGCGGCTCGATGACCTTGCCTTCTTCCTGCATCTTAAGCACGCGCTCCACGCGGTTGTGGTGGGTCTTAATCACAGAGGCCTTGCTCTTGGCGTTACTGGCGCTCTCAATCACGTCCGGGTACAGGGTGCCCTGTGCGAGCATTTCAGCGTCGCCCACGGCGTCCCAGAACACGTCGATGAAGAGGTTGCCGATGATGCGGCGCTTCTTCTCGGGAGCTGTCTCGCCGGCCAGAGCAGCCAGGAATCGCTCGCTGGCGTCCACGGTCTCAATCTTCACGCCCATGCGCTCGAAGTTGGCCTGAACCTCCTTGGCCTCGTCCTTACGCAGCAGGCCGTTGTCCACAAAGATGCAGCGTACATTCACGCCGGCCTCGTGCAGGAGCACGGCGAGCACGGTGCTGTCCACACCGCCGGATACACCGCAAACCACCTGTTTGTCACCCACCTTGGCGCGGATGTCCTCGATGAGTTCGCGCTTGAAGTCGCCGATGTCGAAGGGAGCAAGCTCCTTGGCGTAGGAAAGGAAGTTCTTCAGGATGGTGCGGCCCTCATGGGAGTGCGTCACCTCCGGGTGGAACTGGATGCCGAACATGGAGTCGCCCCACTGCAGGGATACGGGCACGCCGTCGCTGTTGCGGGCGATGACCTTGCAGTTGTCTGCGAGGTGATCCACGGTGTCGGAGTGGCTCATCCACACCTGAGAGGATGGGGACATATCAGCATACAGGCCTTCCAGCTTTTCAGGAATGAGGGCGGCGGGGCCGTACTCGCGCTTGTTGCTGCTGCGAACGGTACCACCGGTCTTGATGTTGAGCAGCTGCATGCCGTAGCATACGCCCAGAATCGGTACGTTGAAGGAGGTCAGCCACTCGAAGTCAATATCCGGGGCATCGGGCTCGGAGGTGCTGCGGGGTCCACCGGAGAGGATGATGGCTCCGGGCTCGCTGATTTCCTGCAGGTCCTCCAGCGCATAGAGCTTGGCCAGGAAGCCCAGCTCGCGCACGCGGCGCACGATGAGCTGCGTGTACTGTGAGCCGTAGTCGATAACGGCAACAATGTGTTTCGGCGTCATAAATCGTAGTGAGTTAACGTGTGGAACACTCGGTGTTTCAGGCATTGTAACACATCTACAGCGTAAAGTGAAGCCCAAATTTGAATTACGATTTACGAATTATCCGCCGCCGCTCCATCGGAGCTTTGGTGTGACGAGCGATTTACGAATTCAGAGCTAGGCTCTCTGCACTCGCGTGGGTGGCGTATTTGCTGTTTTCTTGCGCGATAAATGGGAGCTTGGTGAGCAATTATCCGCGAGCGAAGGCGCCTGCCTCGGCGTAGGCGGAGCCGAAGACGGGAGCCTAACCCGGAGCCCCGTGGGGGCGCCATAGGGTAGCCCGGCGGTTGAGCCGCAGAGCGGCGACCCCCCGGGTCGAGACGAAAAATATATTGGAACCCCGGTGAGGGGCACATGTGTCCCAAAGTTTGGGGGAATATAGCCATTGTGTACTCAAAATCAGCGTGTTTTGCAGAATTCTCCTTGCCCGGGTATCATACAGCCCGTTCATTGGCACAATTTTTCTTTTATCCCAACATCGGCGTAAGCCGCTTACTTTTAATTCGTAAATCGTAATTCGTAATTCGTAAATCAACGTGTCCCAAATCTTTGGGACACGTATGGGTGAGGGGTGACATAATGCGTGGTATGAATATACCCGATGGCTTCATGAGTTTGCAGCGCACCCAAAATAAACACCTTGCGACATAATACAACCCTTTATGCCACCCCGCCATTCGGCGGGGTTCGTATTCTTTTTTTTATTCAGTACCCGGGGTTCCGCCCCCTCGGGGCTCCACGCCCGGGCTACCATATGCCACCCG
>JAFWZG010000006.1 GCA_017517385.1 Akkermansia sp. | reverse complement strand
TTGGCCGGGTATCATACAGTCCGTTCATTGGCACAATTTTTCTTTTATCCCAACATCGGCGTAAGCCGCTTACTTTTAATTCGTAAATCGTAAATTGTAATTCGTAAATCAACGTGTCCCAAATCTTTGGGACACGTATGCCTCCATGAGGGTGCGGATGCCTTTATTTACCCGTAGAATGCTGTTCAGAGATAAGCATAAAAGATTGGAAGTCAGAGTAAGCAATGTTTTGTTGGGTGTGCATTGGTGGTGGCTGACGACTTTATATTTCGAACAATGAGGAGAGGATAAACGGGGCGTCTCAGTTTGTTCTTTCGCTACTTTTCTGACGCAGTGCCATAAATATGGACAAGTAGAGAACTACGTCATTCTCTACAAGTTTCTTTAAATTTCACTCTCAAAGTAGCCCTCGCGCATTACAATTAAGAATGCTCTTTCTTGCCTACTGTTATCAGCAAATCTGAAACAGGCTCCCAAAATGTGAGTTGCGATAATACGAACAGGGGATATTAGTAAAGGATATTACAACGCTGTGCTTATTTAACTCCTCGTTTTTCAATTCTTAAGCTGGGGCTCAGCATTCGCAATGCTGTATACTCCGCTCAAGCAGCTCGGGGCAGGTCTCTCAGCATTCCGACGCGCGAGGAAACGGGTATCCCTGCACGGGCAACTGCTTACCTCAACATTAACACATACCAAACATACACAACAATGAAAAAGACGCTTATAGCTCTTATGGCTCTGGCCGGTGTGGCTGCTGCTGAGACCGGTGCAGAATTCAATACCAAGCTGGAACAAGCATTGAATGATGCCAACTATACGTTAGGCGATGCCTTTACTATTGTCACCAAGTTGGGTGGCATTGGAAATATGAACAAAGGGTTCGTCACTATTGCAGACAACTACTACGTTGTCAATCAGAACCATTCGTACTGGGGACTCAACAACTCAGACAGCAACAACCTTACCAATAATAGTGCTTGGACACTTTCTGTAAGCGGTAATGACTATACTTACACCAGCACTGAGGGTACGCTTCCGATTCTTTGGACTCAGAATGCAGAGGGTACCGGTTCGGCTCAGCGTACTGTAGGTAGCTGGATCGGAGTTGAAATTTCTTCCGATGGTACTGACTCTAAAGTCATACTGTCGTACGCCGGCGCTGACATCGTCGATACGTTCATTCTGAAGGGCACAGCATTGGACGCTTCTGAAATTTCTTTTGCAGATGACATCAGCAGTGTCCACAGTACTACGATTACTGTCCCCGAGCCCACCACAGCTACTCTGAGCCTTCTGGCTCTGGCCGGTCTGGCTGCTCGCCGTCGTCGCAAGTAAAATAATCAACTGCTACCTACTTTTAACATGTAGGTAGTAAGGCGGGGGTGATCCTCGCGAATGAAAAACCGCTGTCTGCAAAGACGGCGGTTTTTCATTAAAATTATAAAAGAAGTTCTTGACAAGTGACGAAAAAAGAACTACTCTATATCGAAAATAACGACATTAAACATCGAAAATACGAACATGAAAATTTCAATAAAGAGAAACTCAATCAGGCGCTTTGTTTATTAAATGAACAATTGGAATTAGCGCAAACAGCAGTAACAGAACTTATTGTCTGCGGAGGTTCTGCTCTTGTGGCAGGACAGCTCGTTAACAGGACAACACAGGATGTCGACATTGTAGCACTGATGAAAGAAGGGAAACCGGTGACAGCCGAGCCCTTGCCGACATATCTACTCAAAGCCGCTGCACGGGTTGCGGAAATCATGTCATTACCGGATGACTGGTTGAATAACGGACCTGCATCTCAATTTACGATGGGATTCCCCCCCGGATTTACTCAGCGCCTACATAGAGTACTCATTGGTGATAAATTACACATTTACTACATAGATAGACTAGATCAAATATATTTCAAGACCTTTGCCTCGGCAGACCGGGGTGGGTACCATATTACGGATTTGAAGGCACTCTGTCCCACAGCGGACGAATTGTTGCGAGCTGCTCGATGGTGCATGGAGCAAGATGTTTCGGAAGGGTTCCGATATATCATTAAAGAAATGTTAACTCAATCGGGTTGGAGCCATGTCAGCGAGCAATTATAAACAAAATCTGCATGAAGCCGTCAATCAACTTTTATGGCGACAATGGGTAGCCATGGGGGTGACAGGTTATAGCGACGGCAAGGAAACGCCTTATGTTCTGGACCCCGAGGCTTTGGTTCTCTTCTCATCATCCTTCTGTCGTTATGACCAACGACTATACGATTTGATGGCGAGCTGGATGATAACATACAGTCGCATACTGAACCCCACCCGCCTGAAGGCTCTCTGTTCCCTTGCAAAATGTCAGTCATCAACATCGTTAGCCTATCTTGCAGCCCTGTGTGCGCAAGAAGGTGACATCCGATGGCGCAACGCCGCAAGAATAAGCCCTGAGCAGCAGGAAAAACCTAATCCGTTATTTATCAACTTGCCCGATGGAAGTGCTCTCTATTGTCGCGAGGCTGATATTTGCGCCCGAAAATACGGACTGCTCAGAAATCCTTTCATCAGGCAAAATAAAGTACGAACGCAAATCCCGCATTCTTTAAGCACATTGTTACTAAGCCTACGTGGGATAGTGGGAGTAACGGCCAGAGCCGAAGTCATTCTTCTTCTGATGGAAAGCCCGTGTAGCATACAGCAGCTATCAAATCGAAGCGGTTTTGTCAGAAGTGCTGTAAAAGTGGTACTCGATGAACTCATACTGAGCAATTTTGCCACCGCTATCGGTAAAGGAGGGAGGAATATGGTATATACATTGACGGATAAAGATTTGTTTAGCCATTTCACAAAAGGTCACTCCGTTTCTTTTCCTCGATGGTTGTCTATATACGGCACGCTCGAAAAACTCCTACAAATAGTATCGATGCCGGGCATGGAAAAAGTTTCGGATACAACATTTCAGGGTGAAGTTAAACATCTTTTCAGAGAATCGTTGCGTCCCGAGCTCATACATTGCGGCATCAGAGAGCTGGAAAACTTAACAGAAAACTCCATCTTTGATTTGCCGAACATTTTGAATAACGTATAATTTTTAACAAAACGTAAAAGCGAATCGATAAACATTTCTTCCCTTATCATTATAATTTTTCAGGGCATGCGAAGAAGCTAAATAGCCTATCGCATGCCTTTGTTGTTTTTTTACCCCTCCTATGACATAAAAATATCTTATTTTTACCTGAACGATTGCAGCAGAGTTTAGCTGCACTCAGAGGAGCCTGATGGCAACATACAAAAGATGTAATGAAGTATTTCTCCTTCGAAAAGAGATATACTGTGCGCACAGGCGTGAGGCTTCGCTGTACACTTTTCCATCGCGCGAGGATGTCAGCGGCGCTTAGCACCTGTAACTGACTTCAACCTCAAACAATACATACAACAATGAAAAAGACACTTATCGCTCTTATGGCTCTGGCCGGTCTGGCTGCTCGCCGCCGTCGTCGCTAAAGCGACTTTGGCGTGGCAAGCGTCGTCGTCGCAAGTAATGGCAACGCACGGTTGACAATTCTAAAAAATCGCTGTTCCGAAAGGGGCAGCGATTTTTTTTGCATCCCCGGAAGCGTTTTTGCAGTACATTTTCTAGCTGAACAAAGCAGAATAGGCTTGCCAGCGGGGGTGCAATTGTGATAGAGTACGATAACGTGCAGAAAGCACGTACACATGTTATGCAAAAGAACCTATTTCTGATGATGACGCTGGCCGCAGCGGGCCTGAGCACCGCAGCTGTGGAATACCCGGGAGCAGCCCCCGGAGCGGCTTCAGCCGCCGTAAGCGGCAGCACCTACAGCGTGAGCAATGAGCTGCTGACAGCTACTTTCTGCAGTGAGAACGGCGGCGTGACCTTCGGTGGTCTGAAGAGCGCGGATGGCACCCTCTTGGTGGCAGGAGGCCAGCCTGTGTTCACTATTAAGCTGGCAGATGGCCGCAGCTTTAGCTCCACAAGCATGCGCGCCGCAGCCCCGCAAATAATCGAGCTAAGCCCCGATAGCTCCTCGCTGACAGTGGCCCGCCAGCTGCCGGGCAAGGCTATCAGCACCACCTTCACCGCGCCGGATGGCAGCTTCAGCGTGGAATGGCGCGCCGTGCTGCGCAATGGCTCTCACTACCTGCGCCAGGAATATACCCTGAAGGCGAACGGCAACCCCGTGTTCTTTGATACGATTACCCCGCTGCAGGTCATCCCCACGGCAGAGGGTGGCATCCCCAGCATTTCCGGTAATACGACCCACGGTACCGTGGCGGTTACGGATAAACTCTTCATGGGCTTGGAGACGCCCATGTCCGTCATGTCCGTAGGCCAGCACAGACACTCTGAGGGAGAGGCATGGACCCCCGAGGCTTGGACACCGGGCATGTTCGGCAGCGTGTTTGCCGTGCCTGAGAGCTTCCACCCGGTATATGGGAATAAGTATGAAGCGAAGAACGGCCCCGTGGTCAGAGATTTGCTGGTGGCAGAAGGCCCGGTGAACTTCTTGGAGCCCGGCGAGCTGGTGGTAGACTTTGAATATGAGCGCGGCAACAACCGCCTGAACACCGTAGCAGTGCAGCTGGTAACCACCGCCGGCCAGGTAATCGCGGAAGATGTGCACCCCGGCTATACCGGCCACCGCTCTGAGAATGCGGAGTACCACATGGTGGTGCCCGTGGCCGGCACCTACCACCTGCGCTACTGGGTGGAGAAGAAGACGGAGCCTGTCACCAGCAGCGGCCGCATCTCCCTCTCACTGGCCACGGGTAATGCGGAGGAAGATGCCGCTACCGCCGTGCCGGATGACCTTGTGCGCGGCAGCTGGGTACGCAAGGCCCTGCTGAGGCCCGAGAGCCCTTGGCATGTGAGCTCCGTGATAGGCCTGTTTGCCCTCGAGCAGCAGCGCCGCTCCTTCCTCAGCTATCTGGAGCGAGAAAAACCGGTACCCTACCGCACCATGGTACATTACAATGACTGGTATGAGGTGGGCATCCTAGTGCATAATAACCCGAACCCGCTTGACCGCACCACCGAGCCGATTTCCATGGGAATTCTGCAGACTTGGTACCGCGAGCTCTACCAGAAGCGCGGCGTGACTCTTGACGCCTTCGTTCTTGACGACGGCTGGGATGACTTCAACACCCTTTGGGACTTCCACACTGGCTTCCCAAATGGATTCTCCCGCCTGAATGAAATCGCCACCAGCATGAACTGCGGTATGGGCACTTGGCTCGGCCCCGTGGGCGGCTACGGCAGCAGCAAGAGAATGCGTATTTCCCACTGGAATGCCACACACCCCGAGAACCGCATCTCCAACTTCGAGCTCTCCAACCCCGTGTACTTCAACGCCTTCGTGGGCCGCTGCCGCTACATGGTGGAGAACTATGATATGCGCTACTTCAAGTTTGACGGCATCTCCACCAAGTTCCACGCCAAGGGCCCCGGAGCTCTGGAGGACGCTGAAGGCATCCTGAACGTGCTGACATCCCTCCGTGAAGCCCGCCCGGATATTTACCTGAACACCACCGTGGGCACTTGGGCCAGCCCCTTCTGGTTCATGTATGCGGATTCCATCTGGCGCCAGGAAAATGACTTTGACCAAATGGGCAACATGGGTGACGCCCGCGACCGCTGGATTACCTACCGAGACCGCCTCGTGCATGAGGTATTCGTGGAAGGAGCCCCGCTCTTCCCCATCAATGCCCTCATGACCCACGGCACCATCATCACTAAGAACGGCCCGCCCCGCGTCATGAGCAGTGACCCGCAGAACTGCGTGAAGGAAATGCGCACTGCCTTCACCTGCGGCTCCGGCCTTCAGGAGATTTATGCTGATACAGATCTACTGAACCAGAACGGCGGCGTGCTTTGGGATGAACTCGCTCAGTGCATCGCTTGGGTGCGCCGCAATGACGATGTGCTCGCAGATACGCACTGGGTGGGCGGCAATCCCTGGGATAAGCAGCGCCGTGATGGTGATATCTACGGTTGGGCCGCTTGGAATATGCAGAAGTGCACCCTCTCCCTGCGTAACTCCTCTAATCGCCCCAAGACCCTCCGCGGCACCCTCCGCCAGATTCTGGATGTGCCCCCGGGCGTCAACGGCACCGTCACCCTCCGCAGCTCCTTCGCGGATCAGACCCGCCTGCCCATTATGGACACAGCGCTGGATGTAGACACCCCCATCGAAATCACCCTTCAGCCCTTTGATGTGGTGGCCATGGAAGGCGTCTGCGAGATGAAATAAACTCTCCTTCACCGCAAAGCGGGGTGCTCTTCACCGAGCACCCCGCTTTTTTTATGAAGCGCTGTCGTATGAGCAAAAGCCTGCGAGCGTAGCGAGCCTAGCCTAGAGCCCCGGCCGGGGTGTTTGCTTGGCGGTACTATGGCCTCTGCTGACTACCTGCTTCCGGGCGTTTCTTCCCCGTCACCCTTTCAGGCCTTAGCAGGTTCTCACCGAATATGATTATGCTACTTTCCTCCCGCGCCGTCTGCATCTACCTTATGGATTCTTGATGATGTATCAGATTTCGGCACTCTTTGCAACCTCGTCCATCCATCCGGCCTTATATGCAATTTCTGTTCGTACAGTCGGGATTTCCCCTCGAACTTCCTTTCCCACGGTTTGTTACATCCCCGCAGTTGTTCTTCAGGTCTGGGATTCCGCATCATCGCGGCTCCGCGCGGACTTTCACCGCAGTGCGCATATCGCGTCGGTCGTACCTAAAAAAGCCGGGGATTTCTCCCCGGCCTTTTGATATTGAAAGCATACACCGTTTTACTTTCTGCGGCGGCGCTTGCCACGCCAAAGTCGCTTTAGCGACGACGGCGGCGGGCAGCAAGGGCTGCGAGTGCCAGAAGGCTCAGCGTGGCCGTAGAGGGCTCGGGAACGGTCAGCGAGCCATCATTCGTCACAGTACCGCGGAGTACGAGAGTATTCCCCTCCATGGTGTAACCTGCGCCACTCAGCATGGAGGTAATATCTCTGCCAGCCAAGTGCAAGGAGGAAGCAGTCAGGCCTTCAGCATCATCTGTGATGATAATCGCAGTATGATCAAAAAGGGCTGAGAGAGCAGCGGCGTCCAGCGTCAGGGTGGAGCCGGGGGCGATGTTCTGAATCAGCGTCAGATAGAACGTGAGGCTTGCGCCGTCCTCAGCCACCAGAGCGCCCAAGGCCGCACCACCAATCTCCAATACGAACTCGACATTCTCACCCAAGGTCAGCGCGTGCCCGCCCATATCAATGGTAGAATAGGAGGCAGAAGCCCAGCCATAGGTATCAGCCGTGGCAGCTGCGCTGGCATCTGCCAGAGAGAAGGTCACCACGCTTTCCGAGAGGTCTACATCATCCGTGTAAACCTGCAAGCCGGGAGAGTTACCCACCACCAGCGCGCCGCCATTCATGGTGAGGCCGGAGAAGGTGCCACTGCCCTTCACTGTACCACCTTCCACGGTAATACCATCCGTCATGGCGATGCTGCCATCATTGTGCAGGGTGGCGTTCTCACCGCTCACGGTGAGGCTTTCACCGGTCATCGTTGCACCCCTGCCCACCTGCACTGCGGCATTATTCGTGGAACCGTTTACCTCGGTATTAGCCAGATAAGCCTGTGAGTTATCCGCCACGCGCACGGCGCCTTCTTCCACGCCCAGCGTGCCGTAGTACAGGGAGGAACTGGCTTCCTCCTCATTCTCGGAATCATAACCATTCAGCACCAGAGTGCCCTGACCATGCTTCGCCAGATTACCATTACCGACAATACCCTGAGTCTCCGTGCTGAAGTCATTGCCAATGTGCAGGTGGCTGGTAGCATCTTCATCCGTGTAGGCAGTGATGTACAGCACCTCCAGATCCTTCTCGGTGTAGAAGTGACGTTCCTCATCCTTGCCGCCGCGGAAATCCAGCAGGCCTTCGAATGAGCCGTTCTCCTTAATGTAAGCGGAACCTTCTACGATAACCAGACTACCATGGCCGTTGTTACCATTGCCATTCCCATTATTGCCATTTCCGTTACCGTTGTTACCATTATTGCCGTTACCGTTGTTACCATTGTTACCGGGCTTGATATGGTCGTGGCCCTGACCGGGATTCCCCGGGCGGCCGCCATGCTTCGGATTATCGCAACCCAAGTGGCCCTGCAGACAGGTACCCAGTTCCACCGCAGCACCACCGCCGATAACTACATCACTACCGGCCTCCGGCGCCTCAATGATTTCAGCATCCTGCGTGGCAGAGATAATCCAAGTATTCTCGCTGGTGTAGTACAGCGTGCCATTCTCCCAGCTCAGGGTGCCTCCATCAGCCCCGGTTACAGAGGCTAACGCGCTCTCCCAGCTGCCGATGTCGTAATGGGACTCCGCCCCCAGACTGATAAGCTGGTACTTACCAGCCGCCATGATGTCGGCGTTCTCCAGTGTCAAGTTCAGTCCGCCGATGCTCATATTGCCATTCAGCGCCAGAGCCGCCAGGTTCTGATTCTTCGCGCGCAAATCGAAACTCAGTGAGCTACCGCTCTCCAGATTGAAGTTAGCCGCCGTCAGCGTGTTCGTACCGCCCACGCTCAGCGTTGTCCCGCTACCGAAGGTCACATCATAACCCGAGCTGTTCAACACCGCGTTATCCATGCGCACCACAGCGCCACTATTCGCTGCGGCTGTAAAGCCACCCGTCTGCAGGATAGCGCCCGCCTCCATGCGCAGCACACCGCCGCCCAAGGTAGTGGTGCCCACCACCGTATTCGTGCGGGAATTGGTGATTTCTGTCACCGTTCCGGCACTGCCCTTAATGGCAAGCAAATCTGCCTCCGTATGCGCACCGCTCAGCAGGATTTCACCCCCGGCCTTGTTCGCATTCAGTGTCAGATTGCCTCCGGAATACACCGAATCATACACCTTGATATTCTGCCCTGCATTCGCGCTCAACTCCAGATTACCACAAGCATAGATACTGCGCAGACGGTCGGCGTTACCCTGCTGCTCATAGTTACCTCGCAATAACACGCTGTCATTATTCGCTATCTGTACGCTACCTGTACTGTATATAGCGCCACCAAGCGCATTCCCGCGGGCTCCTGACGCACTATTATTTTCTATGCTGACTGTTCCATTTCCGCTTATCTGTACGCTT
>JAFWZG010000044.1 GCA_017517385.1 Akkermansia sp. | reverse complement strand
AGTAGCGAACGGAGAGGCCTTACCGCAGTCATAACCGAATGCTACACCCAAGCTGCGGCCGCTCACGTACAGACGCTCAGCACCGATAGCAGCACCGTAAATGGAGTAGTTTGCACCACCGAAAGCCCCGGAGCCACCCTGGTGAGTATTGCTGCTGTATACGCTACCCCAAGCAATAGTCTGAGCACCGGCGGCCGTCCGCTGCCCTCTCTTACCGGAGGGAGCCGGCACCCCAAGGATTACAGAATTAGTACGCGGCCCCCAAAGAGTGCTAACAAAAGCCTGAGATGACTTGAACACACCCCAATTAGCAGCCTGTATGGCATCTGCCAGCGGGTCATGAGTCAGCATAACTTGCTCATTCAGCATCAAGTAAAGATTACCATCTTCGCCCCACTGCACTGTCATTCCGTTATACTCCTCCACTCCACTGAAAGTCAGGCTACCTCCCTCAGCAGCTGTAGCCACAGGAGCACTACCGCTTTCCACCAGCAAGTACTTACCGGCTTCCAAGTTCTCCAAAACCTCCAGCTTAATCAGAAAATCGCTGCCATCTGCCGTTTGCACGGTCACGGCCCCGGCCGAGAAGGCTGCAGTGGAAGCATGCATTTTCCTGATGCCAAGGGTAATAGCGCCATCCTTCAGCAGCATATCTCCGCCTATGGCTACCGACCCGCTGTTGTACAGAGAGCCTCCATTCATAGTAAGAGAACCGCAAGTAATGCTACCATGGTTGATAAACTCCGTTTCAAAGCCAGTTACGTCCACCTTGATATGCTTATTGGAGCCCAAGTATGCAATTCCGTCAGCATTCGGTGTTACGGTAGTCGGAGCATTCATAATAAACGACCCGCTGACATTGACCTTTGAATTCTCATCTACATACACATAGGTGGGATTTGCACCGCGTTTTGAAGCTTGCGGGCCGGCTATCAAGTTCGCGCCCACGTTTACAGCACCACCGTTCGTCACATAAAGCTCAGTAGAGCATACCGTGCCATGAACACCGCTTTCACCATAACCAAGAGCCAGAGATTTACCGACATTGAGCTCGGAACCGTTACCATCTACATACATCTGAGTCTTAGCCTCGTATGAATCTCGAGAACCGGTCGAAAGATGCCCCATAGCATTCCACACGCCGCCGTTTTCTATTCTCACCACAGACACGCAGGAGCTTCCACGGCCAAGCATATCTGAATAGATATCGTTATGGATGTTAGTATTACTCTGGAAATGAGCACCATTACCTGTAGTAAGTGTAGCCCCGGCTCCGGAAATCGTCACGCTACCATCTCTCAGCCCAAGATAGCCACCAACCGTCAGCGTACTTCCTCCCGTGATATGAATTGTACCTGTACCATAATCCAGATTTCTCATAAACGCGGTACCGGCGCCATCTGTATGCCTGAAATCACCCACATATACGCCGCTACTGGCCCCTGCTGTAGTGGTGTACAGCTTATATCCGGCGCTATTACTATAACCGGATTTTGAAGCAATACCCACTATAAGCCAAGTGGTAACATCCAAGTGCGAATTATTCTGCAAAGTAAGAGAACCGGCGCCGCTATGACCACCCACATGCATCACATCGCCATTTGCGGTGTCCTTCATTGTGCAGGAGTAAGTTGTATTATCAAGCACCAGAGACGCATTCGAACCGGATATCTGCATATTCAGATGATTTTGTTCGGATGCAACGGTCTTGGTAATCACGCTGTCTCTAATGATGAGCTCACCCTCGCGAACACACAGTGTGGAGCCAACGGTCACCGGAGTATCCCCCCATGTCATTTCTTGTGAGCCGGAAGAGGAATATACCACATTGCGCATGGTAGCTCCGCCAGACTTCTCAAGTTCTGTTTTCAACTCCTCTACATCACTACCGACATAATTCGGCGTGAAAGTCGAAGGTGATTCGCTATATGTACTGCCAAAATCTGACACAGTGCCCTCCACATCAGCGACTTTAGCATATGCTGACGTCATCAACATACAAGCGGCAACAACAGCACAACGTAATTTGATAGGTAAATGTAATTTCATTTCTGTAAATTGTTAGTGTAATTGAGAGCAATTAGCTCCACTCAGATAGTGTGTTTAGAATATCTCATTCCTTGTGAGATGTAAAGTTTTTATTCGATACAAGACACAAAAACAATCATTTTCGTAGTTGAATCGTTGAGAAACACTTGTATCAGCGGATTTCACACCCCCCACACCCGCCTAACAACATCTACCATCTATCAAGTAATTTTAAGAACATATCATTAAAGAAACGTATTCAGCGACATAATTCCCGAATGCAAGGATTTTTCTTCACCACAATTTTCGAGAGGCTATGTTAGGCTTCACTCACGGATGATGCATCATTACTCACCCAGTAGCCGCATTAAGGGATTAGAGCAGATATTTTTAGCATTGACAAGCAGCGGACTGTTTGATACACTAGGCTTACCATGAAGAAGAGACTCCGCAAAAAGTACCGTGTGGGCGAGTTCCGCGAACTCTGCTTTGAGTTTACCTTTGACTACAAGGGTGATGTTGAAAGCCCTGAGTGTGAGGCATTTCTGCGCCAGTTTGTGGACGAATGCATCGATGCCAACGGCTTGGAGACCAACGGCCTGCTCACGGAGCAAGGTTGCAGCTTGGTAGCCTATGACGCCGACCCCTCCCAGACCAGCGAGGCCCAGCGCCAGGCTGTGAAGAGCTGGCTCGAGGCGCGCGAAGAGGTGGAAATCAAGTCCTTCGGTGAACTGGTGGACGCCTGGTACAACTTCTGATACCGGAACCGCAGCGGGACGGTACTACCCCGCACAAAGATTTAACCCGCCGCTGCGGGAGTACCGCAGCGGCATTTTAGCTTACAAACGAAGAATGAAAGAACAGCAGACATCTGACCAACCCCTATTTGCCAAGGGTCTTAAGGGCGTAATAGCCAATGAGACCGGGCTGAGTGATGTGCGCGGTGAGGAGGGACGCCTTCTCTACTGCGGCTATGAGATTGAAGATCTGGTAGACCTCTGCAGTTATACAGAGATTGTCTACCTGCTTCTTAACAAGCGTCTTCCGAATCGCGATGAACTTGCGGCGTTAGAACAACGCCTGCGCAACGACCGCGAATTACCACAACCTATTCTCGACTTCTTCAAGACAGCCACCAAAACAGCCCGCCCCATGAGCGCACTGCGTACGGCCGTCTCCATGCTTGGCATGTATGATGACCGCACGAAGGATCCGAGCCAGATGAAAGAAATCGGCCTCTCCCTCATCGCCAAGATTCCGGTGATGGCGGCCTATTACTACCGCATTTGTCAGGGGCTGGAGCTGCCGCCCATCCGTACGGATTTGGATGAAGCAGCCCACTTCCTGTGGTTGCTGAAAGGCACTGAGCCCGATCCGCGTGAGGCCCATATTCTGGACGTAGCCTACATTCTGCACGCAGACCACGGCATGAACGCCAGCACGTTCTCCGCCCGAGTGACCGCTAGTACCCTCTCCGATATGTACTCCGCCATCACCTCCGCCATCGGCTCCCTGAAGGGCCCGCTGCATGGTGGTGCAAATGAGGCCGTTATCGAGATGCTGAAGGAAATCGGCAGCGAGGAGAATGTGGAAGCCTACGTGAACGAAAAGCTTGCTAACCGCGAGAAGATTTTCGGCATGGGCCACCGCGTATACAAGACCCTCGACCCGCGCGCTCCGCAGCTGCGCCGCATTGCCATCCGCCTCACCCAGACTATTGGTGAGCCCAAGTGGATTCGCATGAGCGACATGATTGCTAAGATGGTGCGCGCCCGTAAGAACCTGAATGCTAACGTGGACTTCTACAGCGCCACGGTGTACTACAGCTTGGGCATTCCCACGCGCATGTTCACCACCGTGTTCGCCATTGCCCGCGCAGCCGGCTGGGTGGCTCAGATACTTGAGCAGCTGGAGGACAACACCCTCTACCGACCACTTTCCCGCTACACCGGCCCGGAAGAGCCCCTTCTCGTCCCCGTGCTGGATATGCGCTAATTTTCCCCGCCCCGGTCGCCCACAAACGACCGGGGCTTTTTTAATACAACAAACCATTGCAAAAAGCCTCTTGGGCACTCACGGCGGAGTCACATTATGCCACAAATACCGCTTTCAGCCCCGCCCGGGCTATGATAGAATGCAGGAAACAATATGGAACTTCCGAAAAACTACTACATACCGACGGTTATTGAAAAGACAAGTCAGGGAGAAAAGGCCTATGACATCTACTCCCGCCTGCTGCTTGACCGTGTTATTTTCATCGGCACGGAGATTGACGACACCGTGGCAAACTCCGTAATTGCCCAGCTGCTGTTCCTGCAGATGACTGACCCCAAGAAGGACATCCACATCTACATCAACTCCCCCGGCGGCTCCGTAACGGCAGGTCTGGCCATTTATGATACCATGCAGTTTATCTCCTGTGATATCAATACGTACTGCATCGGCCTCGCCGCCAGTATGGCCTCCGTTCTTTTGGCAGCCGGAACCAAGGGCAAGCGCTTCTGCCTGCCGAATTCTCACGTGATGATTCACCAAGTACGCGGCGGCGCTCAGGGCACTGCATCAGACGTAGCTCGCACAATCAACTTCATGTTCAGTTTGGATAAGCGCCTCACCGGCATCCTTGCCAAGCACACCGGCAAGGATTTTGACACAGTGAAGGCTGATCAGAACCGCGACAATTACATGACCGCCGAAGAATCTCTGGCCTATGGGCTGGTAGACCGCGTGCTGGAGCACAAGGAGCACAACGCCAAGGCTTAACCGACATACATGGCCAAGAATAACAAAATCAGGACCTGTGTTTTCTGCCGTGAGATGGAGGCGGACACATGGCCTGTACTCACCTGGAATGGTATAGACATCTGCTTCTCCTGCTTGGAGAACATGCTGCACCAGATGCTGCATGAGCCCATGGGCGACCAAGCAGCACAGCACATGCTGATGCATGTATCGGATGCCCACCCTCAGCTCCTGCCTCAGGATGATGCTAACGGCAGCCCTGTACTGGACGTAGAAACACGCAATCAGGACGAACTGCCCACTCCCGAGGAAATGCACCGCGCGCTGGACAACTACGTGATTGGGCAGGACCTTGCCAAGCGCACCCTCTGTGTGGCTGTATACAACCACTACCTGCGCCTGCGCCAGCCCGCCAGCGATGACGGCACCGAAATAGAGAAGAGCAACATTCTTCTTGCCGGCTCCACCGGTTCCGGCAAGACCCTGCTGGCCAAGACACTAGCCCGCATTCTGGACGTACCGTTCTGCATCGTGGACGCCACCACGCTGACCGAGGCCGGCTACGTGGGCGAAGACGTAGAGAACATCGTGCTGCGCCTACTGCAAGCGGCCAACATGAACGTGGCCAAAGCCGAGCGAGGCATCATCTACGTGGATGAAATCGACAAGATTGGCCGCAAGACGCAAAACGTCAGCATTACACGTGATGTAAGCGGCGAGGGCGTACAGCAGGCCCTGCTCAAGATTGTGGAAGGCACGGAGTGTAACATCCCGCCCAAGGGTGGCCGCAAGCACCCGAACGAGGAATACATCCGCGTGAACACGCAGAACATCCTCTTCATATGCGGAGGAGCCTTCGTGGGGCTCGAAGGCATCATTCGCAAGCGTCTCGGCTCCTCGTCCATGGGCTTTGCCTCTATTGAGGAAGAACGAGACACCAAGGAATACACGGAGGAAGAAGTGCTCTCCAAGGCTCTGCCTGAGGACTTCTTTATGTTCGGCATGATTCCCGAGCTGATGGGGCGCCTGCCCATCTTCGCTCCGCTGACCACCCTCACGGAAGACCAGCTTGTCAACTTGCTTACAGAGCCCCGCAACGCTCTGGTTAAGCAGTACGCCAAGCTCCTGAAGATGAACAACGTCAAGCTCGTAGTGGAAGACGGCGCCCTGCGTGCCATGGCTCGCCAAGCCATCGAGCGTGGCACCGGAGCACGCGCACTGCGAGGCATTTTCGAGCGTATCATGCTGGATATTATGTACAGCGTGCCGAGCGATAAGACCATCGCCAGCGTAACACTCACGGAAGACGTCGTACTTGGCAAAGCCAAGCCCAAACTTACACACCGCAAGCCCAAGGCATCAGCCAACGGCAAGAAGTAACAAACATAAAGCCATGTTGGTACTGGGAATCGAATCAAGCTGTGACGAAACAGCCGTGGCGCTCATTGAAGAACAGCCCGGCGAGCAGAGCCCGCGCGTGCTCAGTTCCGTCATCTCCACGCAGATTCCCCTGCACCGGCTTTATGGCGGAGTCATCCCCGAGCTGGCTTCTCGCAACCACTCCACGAACCTCCCCGGCGTACTCCGCGAAGCGCTGGAAAAGGCAGGCCGTAGCATCCAACAGGTGGACGTCTTTGCCAGCACGGCCGGACCCGGGCTCGTAGCAGCTCTTCTTGTAGGCAATACTGCGGCCAAAGCTCTGGCCTTGGCCGCAGGCAAGCCTTTTGTGGCCGTGAATCACTTGGAGGGGCACATGCTCTCCCCCTTCATCACTCACCCGCAGGGTCTAGTTCCGCACCTGAGTTTGGTAGTCAGCGGTGGTCACAGCCTGCTGGTGGATGTACAAAGCTCCGGTTCTTACACGCTACTGGGCCGCTCCCGTGATGATGCTGCGGGTGAAGCCTTTGATAAGGTGGCAAAGATGCTGGATTTGCCGTACCCGGGAGGCCCGGAGATTGACAAACGTGCGGAAAAAGGTGACCCCGAGCGCTTCAATTTCCCCCGCCCCATGATGCACGAACCGCATCTGGATTTCTCTTTTTCCGGGTTGAAGACAGCTGTGCTTTACACCCTACCCAAACTTGTGGCAAGCGGAAATCCGAACGATTTGGATGAACAGACCATGTGCGACCTCTGCGCCGGTGTTCGTCAGGCCATCATTGATGTGCTCATCCATAAGGCCATGAAAGCAGCGAAGCAGACTCGCCACCGCGTGCTGGCCGTATCCGGCGGCGTATCGTGCAACAAAGCCCTGCGCAGCCAGCTGTCCGCGGCATGCGAACGGGCCCGCCTTCAGCTTATCCTGCCACCAAACAGCCTCACCACGGACAACGCCGCCATGATTGCGTTTGCCGGCCTCCTCCGTGCCCGTGCCGGTGATTTCTCTCCGTTGGAAACGCCGGTTGATCCCAATCTGCGCTTGGCCGGCGCTCAAACACGAGCCTGACCACGCCCCATGAGCCTGAGAGACAAGCTGGAAGAAATCCTACCCTCCCTGCTTCCCGCCAGAGCGGAAGAGGCCATCAAGGGAACAGAACTCATTGCCCGCGTACGCGCTGTACTGGGTGATGCATACTCGGATCGCTCCCTTCGCTCCCAGTTCTCCTTCATCGCACTGGAACCGGATTCGTGCTTGGCTCGCGTACCGAATGGACAAGGCTACTACCTACGCGGAGAAGAAGAAGCCCCATCCCTTCACAATGTGTTTACAGATGAAGGAGATGGCTTAGAGCCCTTCCACAAGGCACTCGCACTTGCCGTACGCCTGTATGATACAGCCGGGCTTGGCGTATTTGTGTACCCGCCGGAGGATGACAGCTGGGAACACCCTGACCTCGTGGCTGTGCAATGGCCTGCAGGCTGTACCACAGAGGACGGCAGCTACATCATTGATTCTACAGCCCCGCAGCAGGCCGCATACCGCTCCGTTTGTGTAGCAGCAACGGATGATGCAGAGGAATGCCGCAGGGCGTTTTTCCGTACGCTGGCATGCGGGCTCTGGGCCCAAGAAAGCGAGCTACTTATTGTGGGAGATGATGCAGAAGCCGCCACGGAGCTCTGCCGCTTAGCCGCCCAATTCGGCGTAGGCGTCCGTACCATTACGGCGAATGAAGACGTGCTGGATGAGCTCCCTAGGGCAGACAAAATCTTCCGGGCCTCTGCGGCAGATGCTAGGGCCATGCTCGCAGACCTGCAACAGCCGCCTCTGGCTCATCCCCGCCACCGCAGTATTTTGCTGAGGACAGAGGAAGACCTTCCCGCCACCGCCGCGGCCCGGCAATGGGCAGAGGCCTGCATATCCCGTGGCCGCGTTGAGGCGTACGAGTTCCGAGTAGCAGTTAACTGATTCCAGGCCTGATTATGGAAAAGATTAGAGAGTTCATCAAGCGCCGCCTTGTTTTCGTGGTCATGCTCATGGCCTCGCTGTACTTCGGCTGCTTGGCTATCTGGAATCTGAGTAACACGCTGCTGTATGTGCATGAGGCTGTTACCCTGCCAGCTAGTGTGCGCGATATGCGCCAACGCCCCTTCGAATCATACACGGAGGCTCTTAGCTATGGCAATCTGCCTTGGGACGGAGATATAGCCTATACACCCATCCTCTCCTTTACTATGCCGGCAGGCATTCCTATCCTCGCTCACGTAGCGCGTGATTTGGATAACACCGATTACAAAATCGGCGAACAGGTGGAAATCATCACCAATCCGTATGATTCCAACCAAGCTCATATCAACAAGTGGAAATTCCTCTGGGGTGCGGACTGCATGAGGCTCCTGCTTGCTCTGCTACTGGGAGTCCCCGCATGGCTCGTACTCTTCCCACGTAAGCGCCGGAAAGCCGCCACCAAAGCGAAAAAACAAACTGCATCGAAGGCCTCTCCTTCACATAAGCAACAGGCAGCAGACAAGCCGAACAGAAGAAAACAAGCATCCGCTTCTACTGACTCCACCGCTACACCGCGTGCTCCACGCAGAAAAAAGCAACAGGATTCAGAATCACCAGAAAGACCTCGGAGAAGCCGCAAAAAAAAGGCAAATGATAGCGGAGAGTAACGCCATCATATAACACGGCAACTTCTGACATACGCGGTATTAGCGTTTGACCTCTCATGGCAGACGTGATAGACTACGAGCTCAGCTGCGGCAGATGAGCTGCCAAGCACATAAACACTCAACCCTTATTTCATCAAATGAAACACATTGCACTTTTCTCCATTTTTGCCACCGCCTGCATGGCTCAGAGCGAGGTTCTGAACAACATGGCTAATGCCGCTGCAAACGCCGCCCGTCAGGAGGCTCAGAATGCCATCACCGAGCGCGTCACCAGCGCCACGTCTTCCGCTACCAATGCAGTTTCCGAGGCCACCTCCGGCATTACCGGTCAGGCTGAAGCCGCTCTTGACAGCGTAAATGCCGCCCGCGAAGCCGTTGAAACAGCTCGAGACAACGCTACGCAGCAGGTTGAAGACGCTCGCAACACCGTAGAATCCGCCCGCGACAACGCCACACAGCAGGTAAACAATGCCCGCGAGAGCGCCTCTCGCCAGAGCCAAAACGCACGTCAGGCCGTAGAATCCGCCCGTAACCGCGCACGCAACAGCGCCAACAGCACTCGTGAAAATGCCACCCGCCGCACCCGCGAGGCCACTCGTGATGCCGTACGCCGTGGCCTCCGCCGCCGTTAATCAGGGCCGGATATTTCCCCACTTTTATCGCCGGTGCATCCCCCTGCACCGGCGTTTTTTCCATAAATTAAGCCCATAAATAAAAAAAGACGCAAATTTGGCTTGCCAAAAAGGCATAATTAGAGTATAAGAAGCGACCACATGTCCGCAGGGATGCGGAAATAAACTTTTACACAACACACAAGATATGTCCAAGCACTCCACACTCAAAGCAACCGGTACCGTTGGCGGTAAGCGTTCTGTCCTCAAGCGCTTCGAGCGCGTTAAGCTCATGAAGGAGCGCGGCCAGTGGAAGCAGGGTCAGAGCCCGATTGGTCTTCCCAAGACCAAGTTCGAGGCCTGATGCCGACCACACCAGCCCTCTCTATACGAGGGTTACTTTAATCAGTTTTTCCCCGGAGCCTCTCGGTATAATATGCCGCGAGGCTTTCTTACAACCTCATAACACAGGCGCGAAAGCGCTCAAAAAAAACATAACATGACAGAAGAGAACAGTTACCCCCCCGCTCCCGAGGGAAGCGTACGACTGAACAAGTTTCTGGCAGCCTGCGGCTACGAATCCCGCCGTGCTGCTGACCGCCTCATTGCTGAAGGCCGAGTGGAAGTAAACGGCAAGGCTGTGGATACCCCTGGTCTGCGAGTACTGCCCACAGATTTTGTAAAGGTGGATGGCCGCCATGCCACTCCGAAAGAAGAGGTTGTGCTGCTGCTCAACAAGCCGCGCGGCTATGTGTGCAGCCGCGATGCGCAAGGCGCCATTGGCACCGTATACGATTTACTGCCCGCCAAGTATCGCTATGCCAACTATGTGGGCCGCTTGGATTCCGACAGCGAAGGCCTACTGATTTTCACGAACAATGGTTCCCTCGGCCAGAGCATCGGGCACCCCAGCGGCGGCATTGAGAAGGAGTACTGGGTGACTCTGGATCAGGCTTTCGATAACAGCGTGCTCATTCAGCTGCTGAAGGGTGTACGTATTCCCGAAGGCCAAGCCAAGGCCAAATACATTTCCCGCCTGAGCGCTCGCCGCGCCTGCGTGGTACTGGAACAGGGGCTGAAGCGTCAGGTTCGTCAGATGTTCTCCTGCCTTGGCTTGCGTGTGAAGAAGCTCGTCCGTGTGCGTATCGGCTCCCTCTGGGGTGGCGATCTTGAGCCCGGTCAGGCTACTGTCATGACTCCTGAACAAATCGCGGATGCCACTACGAACCCCCGCCGCCGTAAGGGCCTTATCGGGGCTAAGCAGGCGTTCAAACCGCGTCCTCAGCAGGGTACGGCTCACATCTCCCATGAGGATGAGGACGATAACTACGTATTCGACCCCGCAGATTTCGAAACGGAGGAGGAAGCTCTCGGCACCTCCACCAAGTTTACGGATGGTGAAGCCTTCGAGCCCGAGCGTGAAGAATCCCGCCGTCCCTTTGGTCGCGCACCCCGTAACCGCCGCGAGTTTACCGGCGATGACCGCGGGCCTCGCCGTTCCTTCGGTGAGCGCAAGAGCTTTGGTGACCGTGGCAAGCGCCGTTCCTTCGGTGAGCACAAGAGCTTTGGTGACCGTGGCGAGCGCCGTTCCTTCGGTGAGCGCAAGAGCATTGGTGACCGCGGTGAGCGCCGTTCCTTCGGTGAGCACAAGAGCTTTGGTGACCGCGGTGAGCGCCGTTCCTTCGGTGAGCGCAAGAGCTTTGGTGACCGTGGCGAGCGCCGTTCCTTCGGTGAGCGCAAGAGCTTTGGTGACCGTGGCGAGCGCCGTTCCTTCGGCGAGCGCAAGAGCTTTGGTGACCGTGGCGAGCGCCGTTCCTTCGGCGAGCGCAAGAGCTTTGGTGACCGCCCCTCCTTTGGCGACCGCCGGAACACTCGCAGCTTCAATAAGCGCCGCCCCTATGGCAAACGCGGCGACGAGTAAAAAATGTTACACAAGGCTTCGCCGAAAAGCGGAGCCTTTTTCATGAATGTAATTGAACAGGCCTCAGGGCCATCAAGTCCTAATATCAGCAATGAAAAGAAGAAGCATCATATTTGCAGCGGCGCTGTTGGCTCTTCCGCTGAGTGCCCAGCAAGAGCCGGCTCCGGCAGCCCCTGCCCCCTCAGTTTCCGCCATATCACAACCGCAGGCCCCGTCCTACTCCTGCAATGACGCTGAGCTGGAAGCACGTCTGGCAGAACTAAAGCAGAAAGCAGAAGCCGGTGATTACGAAGCTACACGAGAGCTTTATACCGCCTATGCTGTGAATGAACACCAAGCGCAGTCACAAGCATGGGCAGCCCGTTATGAAGAACAGCTGACAGCTAAGGCAGAAAGCGGAGACGCTCAGGCCATGATGCAGCTGGCCTCCGGCTATCTTCAAGGGAGAGACTATCTTCCTGTTGACATTGCAAAAGCCGTCAGCTGGTTTGTACGCGCAGCCGAAGCCGGGAATGCCTCTGCCGCCTTTATTCTGGGAGAAATCAACAAGCAGATGGGAAACACATCTGATGCCGATGTGTTCTACGCCCAGGCTTATCAGCTTTATAAGCAACAGCTGGAAGGTGCCAATCCGCAGGAAATGACGGATATTCAGAAAAATGCTCTCTATTGGCTTGGCTACATGGAGCTCACCGGTTGCGGCACGGAGAAAAATGCTCAGAGCGGTGTAGAAAAACTGAAACAGGCCGATACCCCGTGGGCATGGAGCCAGCTGTACAGATGCTACGTGAAAGGTGAAGGGGTGGAACAAAACCTCAGCCGTGGCATAGAATACGCCCGTAAGCTGGCGGACACAACGGAAGATGGCCTCATGGCCTGGGTGGTAGCCTCCGCTTATCTGAATGGTGAGGGAGTACCGAAAGACACAGCAACCGGCATGCGCTATCTGGACATTGCCACGAATGCTAACATTGCCGAAGCCATCTACCATAAAGCCACCCTGCTGCTGGCCGAAAACAAGGCAAAGGATGCCTACCGTTACTTCGACCAGGCCGCCAGCATGGGATTCGCCCCGGCCATCACCGCTAAAGCGAGGCTGCTGCTCTATGGTGCAGAGGGTGTGGAAAAGGATGATTCTCAGGCTCTTCAGATGCTTACCTACGCAAGTGATCGCCATAATGACCTGCGTGCGCCCTATGAGCTCGCGCTCTACTACGACAGCGTTGGCGAGCCGGCCCTTGCTGATGATTGGTACAAAATTGCCAGTGATCGAGGCGTAGTGGAGGCCATGGCTCGCCGTGGCATGATGCACCTCACAAACTCCGGGGTAAACTGGAGTCCCACGCAGATGTACCGTTGGTGGAAAATGGGCAGTGACGCAGGAGATGAAACTTGTACTCTTTACAAGAACCTCTTCCTGTACGTTTTCATTCCCTTGCTGCTCATCATCGTATTCGGCGTACCGATTCTCGTGGTATCCATTATGAACCGGAAGGCCCTAAAAAAATACGAAGACGAGAAGCCCGAAGAAAAAGCAGGAGAAAAGGCCGAAGAGAAAGCTGATGCCTCTTCCGCTGAGCAGGACACAGCCCCAAATGCTGACAAGTAAGCAACTCAACATAGGGCGTATCGCCCTACAAACTAAAGGCGGGTACATCACCCGCCTTTTTCTGCCATGTGAAGCACCGCCGGCCCCGGAGCCAAGAGCCAACACACTGGCGGAATGTACATTTAATCAACTGGAGGAATACCTATCCGGTATCCGCCGCAGCTTTGAACTGCCATTATACCCGCCACAGGGAACAGCCTTACAACGTATATTCCCGGACAATCCTAGAATCCTCACTAGGATAAATATAATCTAATGGACTGAAATAAAGTAAAATAAACTTAATTTTAGGCTTGACTTCGACATAGTGCGGCGTTATAATGTCCGCACTACAATGGCTATT
>JAFWZG010000043.1 GCA_017517385.1 Akkermansia sp. | reverse complement strand
TACCCAAGCATTGAAGTAGGGCATGCCTTCGTTCACGACGCATTCGTTCACGCCCATGGTGGTGGTGCGGTTACGAATGGCGCGCAGCTGGCGTTCTACATCACCGCTAAGGGCCATGCCCATGGAGGTGACGGAGGCGCCGGCCACGGCGGCGAGGTCCTTATCCGTCATGTTGCCGTTATCCACAGCATCCAGCAGAGCGGCCTGCATGGGAGCTGTTTCAGGCTGGGCCTGCGGGTTGACGTAGAAGAGGGAGTCACTGAGCAGGGCAGCACCGGCGGCACCGTTCTCGGTGGTGGGACGTACGGCCTCCTCCACGTAGTCGGCGTTGCGGTCAGCAACAATCTGGCTATTCTCCAGACGTGCGTTCTCGAAGTACTTGTTGAGACCAGCACCGATGAGGGTTACCTTGGCGGTGCCGTTAGTGGCGTCGAGGTCAGCGATGGTGTTCACGTACGGCGTGATGCCTGCGATGACGATGGCGGAGTCCGCCTGAGTGATGTTGATGGCTGTACCATTCAGGGTCAGCTTACCTGCGAGGATTTCTGCACCCAGAGCTTCACTGTTCACCTTGAAGTTCAGCTTGCCACCCTGCATGGAAGACGGTTCGCTAAGGGTGAGTGAGTTCTCCGGTGCGCCAATCAGGTTGACGTCTGCTCCTGTGGTGTTGATGGCCGTCATGGTGGACGGAGCATCATACTGCAGGTTTATGGTGCCCTCGCTGCCCTCCACGGTGAGACCTTCGCCGGCCTTCAGATTGGCTGTAGCATCATTGGTTACCGTAATGATGGCATCCGAGTAGCTGCCGGCGAGGCTGGCACTATTCGTGATGGTGATATCACCGCCCACGGTGTAGTCAGTACCCACGCCAGTGAGTGTGCCGAGGGTAAGACCTGTGGCGTTGATAGCTACGTTTTCTATAGCCAGCTCGCCGGCCATGGTGCCGCCATTGATGGTGACGAGGTCATCACCATTGCCCACTACCGTGAGTTTCTTGTCGCCACTCAGGTCATTGATGGTGTAACTGGTGTAAGTCTCATCAGGTGCCACGCCGGTGAGGTCAATGGTGCGGTCAGCGTCCACCTTCACGTGTTTGATGGTGCTGAGAGTCTCGTAACCATAGTAGGGGGCGTTATCGGTGCCAACGATGTGCAGGCCACCCACGGAATCAACCTCAGAGGTGTTCCAAGTCAGCTCTTCATCTGTCTGGCTGCGCAGGTTCAGGCACAGGGTTGTACCATCCGCCAGAAGTTCTGCCTTGTTGGCCGAGCGAAGGAGGCCCTGCTCGAAGGTGTCATCCAAGCTGTATCCGAATTCGTCAGTCTCGCCGTTAATCAGGCGGAAGCTTAAGGAATCCGTATTCTCCAGTGCCGTGTTCAGGCTTTCTGCTGTGTTGCCCACGGTGATGAGTACGGGGGCGCCACCTTCGCCGGTGAGGCTACCGCCATTTACCAAGGCTACCGGAGCGGTGGATTCCGTGGTCAGCTCGCCATAAGCCAGCTCGCCTGTTGTGAGGGAGTTGCCGTCCACGGTAAGCGTGCCCTTGCCGATGCAGATTTCGGAGATAGCGCTATCACCGGTGAAGGTGAGTGAGCCGTCCACAGTGATGGTGTCGGTATCAGTGTAGCTGCCGATGCTCAGATCAACATCTTTACCCACGGTGTCGAGGTTGATTCCGGTAAGGCTGCCGGAGATGTTGATTGCACCTTTCTGCAGGTCGAGACTGCCGCCGGTGCTATCCACATTACCAAAGACATCAAGCACGCCGTCATTCACGGTGATGGTGCCGGTGTTAGTAACGTCGCCGTACACGCTGGTGCTGCCACCGCCTGTGATTTCGTAAGTGCCACTGTTATTAAGTACAGCAAGCTCTTCCACCAGAGCGAAGGTGGAGATGCTATTGCCGATGATGGCGATGGCACTATCTACGCTAACCTTACCGCTGTTGTTAAGCTTCTCTGCAAATAGACGTGCTGTGGTATCTTCATTCGTGGTTGTACCCACGATGCTCAGCGTGTAGGTGTTGTTCAGCGTGCCGCTTGTTACGTACAGCGTGCCCATGTCTGTGATGGTGGCGCTGCCATTGTTGAGCAGACCGCCTATGATGGTGGCCTCCGTGTGGTTGGTGGCTCCGGCTCCGAGGCCGACTACGAGCTCGCCATTGGCCTCAATGCTGGAGGCAACGAGACGGTTATCTTCAGCATCCTTGGGTGCATTATCACCGGCGAAGGTGATGGAGCTTACACCCAGCACAAGCTTACCTTTTGTGATATTGAGGCGGCCTGTGGCGCTGATGGCGGATTCTGCATCAACGGCCGGGTTTTGGCCGTCCATCAGTGTGAAGGAGCCGTCTACGTCCACACGCACGTGGCCGGGGGTTACCTCGCCCAGAACGGTGGCAGTCTGCTCCCCGGAGCCTATCAGGTTAGCCGTTTCACCGTTTTCGGGGACTGCGCCCAGCCAAGCATCATCTGCGAGGGAGGAATCACCGAAGGATTCCTGAGCCTGCTCTGTGCTAATCCAGTCTGTGCTGGCCGGGTCAGCGTTTTCGTTCCATACGGAGCCACCTACTGCGCCCTTCAATATCAGCTTGCCATCCGTTACGCTCAGGGTGTAGGTGGATTCACCGAGGCTGTAGGAAGACTTGCCGTTCAGGGTAAGGCCGAGCCCGGTGGTGTCTCCGCCGATGGTGCCCAGCTGGATGGAACCCTCCATGCCGGAAGTGATAACATTGCTGAACAGGGTATCATCAATGGCTACATCAAACTGGCCTGTCAGCTTGCCACCGATGGAGATGATATCCGTGGCCACAGCACCGAGCGTCAGCGATGTGCCAATCTCGAGATTGCCGCCAACGGTGAGGCCTGTGCATGCGATGGTGTCTGCATACAGAGAGGAGTTGGCGCCGTTTGTGAGAGCGCTGAGATCGATGGTGTCTCCCTGAACGTCACCCAGTACGATACTGCCCGTCCAGCCGCTGCCCACACTGAGCTTATCAGCCAAGGCGGAGCCGGTGGAAATCTCATAGGTGCCACTGCCGGTCAGCGTGGTGCTGCCCTGAAGGGTGCCGAGAGAACTCTGGCTGAGGGACTGAGCCACGGCAATATCAATTGTGCCGCCGGTGGCAGTGGAGGTAATGGCTACGCTGTCTGATACGGTGCCGGTAATCTTCAGGGTGCCGCCGTTGATAGTGAGATATTTCGTATCATTTGTCAGATTGACGCTTTCACTATTGCAGGTGGCGCTGCTGCCGTTGTATTCCACGGTGCCGGAGTTTACCCAGTAGATTGTTGGGTCACTGTCCGTCCGAACCACAAGTGTGCCGTCTTCGTAAGAGGTGGTTCCTACTGCTTCCATGCCGCCGATGGTCCAATTTACATCCGTAGCGCTGCTAGTGCCGCCGCTGATGAGGGCATAGGAAGTGGAACCGAACAGGAAGCCGTTACCTGTTTCGCTGCTGAGGGAGCCGTGGGTGTAGGTGGCGTTGTTATTCACACCTGCCACGCCGACGTTGATGTCTCCTGAGAGAGCGATGGTGCCGGTGTTGGTGATGAGACCGTTAATGGTGGCGCCATTAAGGGTGATTTCGCCGGTTACAGTGATGCCTGCGCCGAGGGTTGCGTCCGCGGTATCCCATGTGCCTGCGAGTGTGGCGTTGGAAATGGAGATTTCACCGGTGGTGACCAGAGAATCACTCAGGGTGATGGTGCCACCGTTGATGCTCACATCACCTTCACCGGTAATGGAGCTTGCTGTGATATCTCCGGCGGAGGTCAGCGAGGTACCCACGATGATGTCACCGGTAGCAGCCATGCCGGCAGTGCCGGTATAGGTGCCCACGGTGATGCTGTTGGCGGAAATGGTGTCTGTGGCAGTAGCGGAATCTCCAAGGGTCAGATTGCCGATAATGGCGCCGCCTCCGGAGGTGAGGGTGCCGTTTGCTGTGATGTCACCGGTCAGGCTGTAGCCGCCGAGGTTAAGAGCGGAGGAAATAGTTGCACCGTGTGTGAAGGTGGAGTCTGCCCCCAGCACCAGAGTGCCCTCACCGCTTACGCTGGTGGCTTCCATGGTGGCGCCGCTTATGTGGAGCTCGCCCGCAGTTATTGCCAAGGAGGAGGCCGCAGAGCTGCCGGTGATAATCATGGTGCCGGCTCCGCTCTTAGTCAGCACGCCTGCACCCTGCTGGGTCGTAACGGTGAGCGTGGCTTGAGAGGCTGTGTTGATGGTGGCATCGCCTTCAAGGCTCAGAGTGGTTACAGTTGAAGCATCTGTCGCGCTGCCGGAGCCTAGGGTGAGTGTGATGCCATCACTGAGGGTCAGCGTGGAATCCGCCTTGGGAGCATTGATGGAGGTGAAGCCCATATCTGCAGCCAGTGTGAGCTTGGCAGTATTGGAGCCAGTGCCCATCGTTACATGCTGGATGTCGTTGGCGGAGTTGGTGAGGACGATGGTACCGCTGTTGGTATTGGTGGTGCCGAGGTCGAGGTAGGCGCCGCTTACCTTGCCATTCATGGTGAATGTTCCGCTGGGGCGGAATACGAATGCGCCCTGCGTGTCGGAAAGCAGGATATCCAGATTGGTGGCGCCGCCATTGCTCCAGTGCTCACCAGCTGTGGTCTTCAGCTGAACGGAAGGCTCCAAATGATAGGTGGTGATGTCTGAATTGCCGCCGGTAATCTCCAGAATACCCGTGAATGAGGTGAGGCTTACCGATTTGTTGTGATTGCCGTCGGTGAAGCTTACCTGAACAGTGCCATCACCATTGATTGCAGCGGAGAACACGTTGCTCTGGGCAGTAGCAAAGGTCAGAGTAGCGCCGGACTTGACGTAGAACTCAGCAGCTTGCTCTGTGCCGGCGGTGGCGGATTCGCCGCCCACGGTTACGATGGAACCTTCTTCTACCGCGTAGTAAATCTTGCCGTTTAGGCTGATGTTGCCATCAGCATCAATTGTGTAAGCAGTGCCGCCGTAGTTTATGGAGTCCAAGTTAGTGATGGTGGCTCCTTCAGCTTTTTCAAGCACCTTGAAGGTGCCATCGGTTGCTGCAAGACCATTCGTTGTGGGAACGGTGGCTTCGTAGCCCTCAAAGTTCAGCAGGCTGGAGATGGAAACGCTGCCGCCGGAGGTGACAGCCAAGGTGCCGCCGTTGGCCACGGTGATAGCGCTGCTGATAGTGGTGGCCCCGTTAAGATTTACGGTGCCGTTCTCCACGGTAAGACCAGCGTTGATGGTGGTGGCACCATTTAAGTTCAGCACGCCGCCGCCGGTCTTTGTGAGCAGCTCATCGGCAAGGGTTGTACCTGTTACTGTAAGTGCGCCGGCATTGTGATATACGTCAATGCGGCCACCGGTGCCTTCACCTTGTGTGGTGCTGACGATGAGGGAACCCAGATTGCGTGCCGTTCCATCCGTGAAATCAAGCTGGCCACCATTGCCGAGCTGGATGGTGGAGTTCTGCATGATCGTACCGGCGAGCCATTCCACTTTGCCCTGCTGAATGCTGAGCGTGCCGGCATTCACGGCGGTGTTTCTCAGGTGGAATACTTCATTGCCGGTCTTGGTGAGTACATGGCCATTAAGGTTCAGGTTGGTGGCTGCGTATCCGCTGCCGAGAATGCCGAAGCGACCGTTCGCGTGTATTGTGGCATTTCCGGTGAGGTCAACGATGGGCAGACAGCGCTTGCCTGTGCCTACTTCTCCACCAGAGTTAGCTAATACAGCGCCTTCTTCCAAAACGACGTGATAGTAGGCTTCCTTGCCGTTTATGTCCAGCATAGCGCCGCCCTGTACGGTAATGGTGCGGGAGGTGTTGCCGAGGTAATTTCGGCCGAGGGAGTCATTCTCGCCGGAGCTCTGCAATTTGGTGCCGCTCAACACAACGATGTTGCCGGCATAGGAGGCATTACCAGTAGAATTGTTGATGACGGCTAGATAACCGTCCTCTCCTATCGTATCCGCTACGGTCATATTAAGACCGTCACCACTTTGGCTACCGGTGAACTGCAGTGCGGTATCTCCGGCTGCGTTAGTCAGGTACAAGTTGCCACCAGCCTCTAGGGTTACCTTGTTGAGCATGGTGGTATCGGTAGTTGTCAGCGTGGCACCGTTCTTCACCGTAAAGGAGGAGATTTCGGCCATGGTGGCACTATCATATACCATCTGAGTATTGACCCAGTAGGTGCTTGTGTCTACATCGGAAATCAGAATACTGCCGGTGGCGTCATCTACAATGGTAGATTTAGCGGTGCCGTTGATAAGGATGCTGTCTACACCGATGATGGTGGCGCCGGCCTCCGCTCCGATAACCTTGAAGAGGCCGCTGAGATAGCCGTTTTCAGCGGTGTTGCCGCTGAAGTCCGTATAGGAATCGTCAGAGAAGAGGTCTAGATTTTCCAGCGAGTTAATAGAGATGTTGGCCTCATTGATGAAAGTACCATCGGCTGCTACCTTTATTGCCTTATTGAGTGTGGCATCGCCGGCGAACTTTAGGGTGCCGCCGCTCACTGTAATGCTGCCGTAGAATTCGTTTGTATTTTCAGCATTACTGTAGGAGAAGGTCAGGATGCCTTCGCCGGTTTTGGTGATGGAGCCGTCACCACCACTAGCAGAGCGGTATATGCGCCCGGTGATATCCAGAGTGTCTGCTGTGCCGGTTACATCAATGGTAAGCGCCTCACGCTCGCGAATGGCTACTCCGATGGTGTTATTAGTGCCGGTGGCTGTAATGGTGCCGCCGAATGTATCTAATGCGGCAGGATCTGCGGCATCAGCCGCGGATGTGCTTACAATTTGAGTATGGCCCGCCAGAACAATGTCGGTGGACATTGTGGCTCGAGCCGCAAGATTCAGCGTGGCTTCATTTCCCTCCGCGCCGATGAGGTGTACAGTCTTGGTGGCATTAGGCCGCCAGCCGAATACGTCACCCACCGTGCCGTTAACGGTGCCGCCGGCATGAATGGTCAGGTCGCCGTTGATATTCGGACTACCGGTATTTTGTGTGAGTTCAAGTGTGCTACCATCTTCTACTGTGATATTAAGTATGCCGGAGGTGCGTGTAATATCTGAGGCGGCCATGGTTACGCCCTCGCTATCCAGCACAATTGTGGCGGCGTTGCCATCACCGGTATCCACGATGATACCATCGGGCAGGCTGGTGTCAAAATCTGTGGTGATATCAGTGAGCTTGAGGATGGCATTTGCGCCGCTAATGAGGTAGCCGCTCTCGTTGCTCACATTGGAGGAATCGGTTTCGCTGTTCGCTTGGACAATGCCATACACGCTGCTGGTGCTTGTTACGAGGAGTGTGTTATCTGCATACGTGCCGTTTACTGCCACGCCGTCTACCTTCCAGATGGTTCCGGCTGCTACGGTTGCAACATTGCTACCGGTTGCAAATACGTATTTGGAGCCTCCGAGGAAGCCGTTCTCTGTGCCAACGATAGGCTCTGCCATGGCGGAGTTGAGGTTGATGACACCGCTGGTGATATTCAGGCCGCCGTTAAGCGTAATAGCCTTGCTGAGATATACTGTGCCGGCACCGGCGAGTGTCAGAGTGCCGTCCTGCTGCACGAAGTTGCCGCCGGAGGGAGCGAGGCTGAGCGTCTTACCCTCTGCCACGGTAAGCGTGGTATTTCCCTTAATGGTGAGGCCGTTGTTGGGGGCGAGGGTGAAATCCCGGTTGAAGGTGGACGCAAAGGTGCCGGTTCCCCCGATAATAAAGTCGCGTCTATCGTTCGGGCCGATACCTGCCACATTTGAGTCGGCATCCACGATGATGGCGCCCGTACTGAAAGTATTGTACTGAATTTGCAGGGTAACATCATCACCAGCAGCAGCCGGGGCTACGAAATGAAGCGTATGGGTGCTGTTATTTGCAGCTGCATTATCCCAAGCGAGGGTTGACGTGCCGTCCGCCTCGCTCGTAAACGTACAGCTGTGCATGAATGAATCACCGCCCAGCGTTACTTTGTAGGTTTCAGCTTGAGCTTGGGGAACACTGAATGTCACGGCCAGAGCTCCGCTGGCTACGATTCCTGTGCCCATTGTTGTGGCTAAGCTGCTAACGATAGCCATGCAGGCGAGAACAGCTCTTCTGAGTCCCTTGGGGAGATGCAGTTTCATAATACTTGAGGTGTAAGAATAAAAAAGGAGGGGAGAATGTGAGGGGTACAGTTCTCCTAAAGTCTACCCTCTAAGGGTATCAAAAAGCTCCTCTGAGTCAAGTAAAAAAGTTTATTTAGGTGAGCTTTGAGGGGGATTTGCTTGTTTTTAATAAAATCAAGAGGGAGATAGGGGAAGGCGGTTATGGCCATGGAAGAGTGCAGATAAATGCAGGTAGTACCATTTTGTACCATGTTTCAGTGAACTTTAGGCTTGCGGTCTGGGGTGAAAAAGTGTTAATATGAAGAGCGCGCGAGAGCGCATGGCAGCAGTAGAAAGGAGAATAAAAAGCATGTACATTAACCGCGAAATTTCCTGGCTGGAGTTTAATCAGCGCGTGCTCAATCAGGCCTACAGGCGAGAACTGCCGCTGCTGGAGCGTGTGAAGTTCCTAGCGATTACTGCGAGTAACTTGGATGAGTTCTTTCAAGTGCGTGTGGGCGGGCTGCTGCTGCTGCAGCAGAGCGGCAAGAGCAGCACGGATTTAACGGGACTTTCACCCAGCGAGCAGCTTGAGCTAGTGCGCCTGCGCGCGGCTCGCATGGTGTCTGAAGAGTACATGCTGATGAATAATGAGCTGCTGCCCTTGCTACAGGAAGCGGGGCTGGCACCTCTGAGCTTGGAGGCGCTCAGCGAGGTGCAGTACAGTGCGCTGGAAGACCACTTCTTGACGAATGTGGCGCCGCTGCTCACTCCCTTGGCGCTGGAGGTGGAGCACCCGCCCGTGCTGCCCAGCCTGAGCATTGTACTGGGAGTGGAGCTGCTGGATGCTGCCACGGGAGATACTCGTTTTGTGGCGGTGGTACTGCCGGAGTGCTTGCCGCGCCGTGTGCATGCTGCTACTCTTGGCAAGGACGGCTATGTGCTGCTGGAGGCGCTGGTGGCGGAGTTTATAGGGCACCTGTTCCCGGGGGAGAAGATTGTGCAGAGCAGTCCGCTGAGAGTGACGCGTAATGGCGATATCGCCGTGGCAGAGCAGGAGGGCGGTAACTTCGCTCAGGAAATGGAGGCCGTGCTGGTGGCCCGTAAGTTCTCGGATTGTGTGCGCTTGGAGCTTCCCACGAGCACGGGTGCGGATTTCGCGCGGCGTATTGCCGACTTGGTGGGGGCTGATGAGTTCTCTACATACCGCGTGCCCGGCCCGCTCCGCTTGGTGGACTTTGGCAAGCTAGCCGGTGAGCCCGGGCATGAACACTTGAAGCTTGAGAGCTGGGTGCCGGCGTACCCTGAGGGGGTGGATCCGACTCTCTCCATGTTTGAAAATATCGCGGAGGGGGATATTCTCATTCATAATCCGTTTGAGAGCTATGAGCCGGTGGTGAAGTTCGTGGAGGAAGCCGCGGCGGATGCTGATGTGCTGGCCATTAAGCAGGTGCTGTACCGCACGGCCGAGAACTCCCGCTTTATTAATGCTCTTTGCCGTGCGGCCGAGGCCGGTAAGCAGGTCACGGCTCTGGTGGAGTTGAAAGCGCGGTTTGATGAAAGCCATAATTTAGGCCAGGCTGAGCGCTTGCAGCGTGCTGGTGTGCAGGTGGTGTATGGTGTGAAAGGTTTTAAGACTCACGCCAAGATTACGCTTGTGGTGCGCCGTGAGAATGGTACGCTGCGCCGCTACTGCCACTTCGGTACCGGTAATTATAATGAGGATACGGCACGTATTTACAGTGACCTTTCACTGCTTACCTGTGATGAACATCTCGGGGCGGATGCTTCCCAATTCTTTAATTCTGTGACGGGGCTCACGCGCCTGACGCGCTTTCGCCGCCTGTTCCCGAGCCCGGCTATGATGAAGGAGCGCCTGCTGGAGCTTATTGCTGCTGAGGAACAGCGTGCCCTTCGCGGCGAGCGTGCGGAGATTCGAGCCAAGATGAACTCCCTGAATGATTCGGATATGATGGCCGCCTTGGAGCGCGCCTCTGCTGCCGGGGTGAAGATTCAGCTAAACATCCGTGGTATCTGCTGCTGGACTCCCGGCACACCCGAGGGCAGGGCGGGTACGCACATTGTAAGTATTGTGGACCGTTATTTGGAGCATGCCCGCATCTTTACCTTCAGTAACGGCGGTAGCCCGCTGGTGTACATAGCCAGTGCGGACTGGATGCGCCGCAACCTGAACCGCCGTGTGGAGCTGATGATTCCCATAGAGAACCGCGCGCTGGCTGCGCGTGTGATGGGGATTCTGGACGCATGCTTCCGGGATAATACGCAGGCCTGCGTCATTCGGCCGGATGGTACTTCCTCTCCCGTGCACCGGAAGGATGGTGACGCCCCCTTTGCCATGCAGGCATACTTGCACACTCAGGCCCGCCGCTCAGCGCGTGCACGTGAGCGCGAGGGAAGGCAGACCCTGCAGCCCCATGTGCCTAAGGTCTGAGTTTGTCCTCTCCATTTTCAGAAGTAAAAAAGGCCGGCAGACGTAAGTCTGCCGGTCATTTTCAATTCTGTATATTCCGAACTGTGAATTACAGCTCAAGAGTGGTGGGGGTATCAGCAGCAGGAGCCTCGGGCATGGGGCGCTGACCTTCGGGACGCTGACGGCGGCGCGGGCCACGCTGACCACGCTCACCGCGGCGGTTCTGTGCAGCAGCGCGCAGAGCCTCGTGCTCCTCAGCGCTCAGCTGGCCGTCACCATCCGTATCAAAACGCTGGATCATCTCCGGGCGCTCGCTGTGGGGGCGGCGGCGGTTGCCGGGGTGCACATTGTCCTCAGGGCGCTGACCGCGCGGGCCACGCTGACCACGCTCACCGCGGCGGTTCTGTGCAGCAGCGCGCAGAGCCTCGTGCTCCTCAGCGCTCAGCTGGCCGTCACCATCCGTATCAAAACGCTGAATCATCTCCGGGCGCTCGCTGTGGGGGCGGCGGCGGTTGCCGGGGTGTACATTACCCTCGGGGCCCTGTGGGCGGCGATTGTTCATCTCCGCGTGGGCAGCAGCACGCTCCTCAGCGCTAATCTGCCCGTCTTTATCCGTGTCAAATCTTTCCATCATGCGGCGCTGCATTTCTTCGCGCATAGCAGCGCGATCTTCTTCGCTCATCTCACGGCCGGGCATCATGCCGCCGGCACCCCAGTGGCGGGGCTGAGGAGCTGCAGGTGTACCTTCCGGCTGAGGAGCATCCTGAGCCAGTACGGGCATAGCGGCGATGAGAGCCGCAATTATTGTATTCTTCATCATTATAGTGAGTGTGGTTTTGTTTTTTTTATGTTGGGCGTTTGTTGCCCGCGTATTCAGGGGAACGATTTTTTATTTTTGTTGTCTACAATTAATTTTGAATTATTTTGCGTGGTGATTTCCTGCCGAAAATAGCACACAAAAAAAAGGCTTCCCGGGAGGGAAGCCTTGTGAAGGAATGAATCTTAATTCAGGTCTTTAGTGGTTGCAACCGCAGTTACAACGGCAGTTGCGGCGGCCCTGAGGCATGTTGCCCTGGAAGCGGGGCATGGGGCGCTGACCCTGGAAATGGGGGCCCATCGGACGACGGCCCTGACGGTTCATGCCGCAACGGGGACCCTGAGGACGCTGACTATGGAAGCAGGGCATCGGACGCTGACCGAAGAAGAAGGGCATGGGGCGACGGCCCTGACGGTTCATACCGCAGCGGGGATCCTGAGGACGCTGGCCCTGGAAACGGGGGCACTGGGGCATGTTACCCTGGAAACGGGGCATGGGGCGCTGACCCTGGAAGCGGGGACCCATCGGGCGACGGCCCTGACGGTTCATACCGCAGCGGGAACCCTGAGGACGCTGACCCTGGAAGCGGGGACCCTGGGGGCGCTGATCCATGTTGCCATGACCACGACGGCCCTGATGGCGGCCCATGCGACCATGACCGCGGCCATGACCACGACGGCCCTCAGCGCGGCGGCGGGGAGCCTGAGGAGCGGCAGCCTCGGGAGCGGCTGCTTCGGGAGCGGCAGCCTCGGGAGCGGCAGCCTCGGGAGCGGCAGCAGCAGGAGCGGGAGCCTCCGGAGCAGCGGGAGCTACGGCTGCCTCAGGAGCGGCGGGAGCGGGAGCAGGGGCGGCCTCCTGAGCGAAAGCGGGCAGAACGGCCACGAGTGCGAGTATGATGGACTTCTTCATTTATGTTTTTGAGTTAGATTTTTGAAGTGGTTCAGAGCCTTGCGGCGCC
>JAFWZG010000042.1 GCA_017517385.1 Akkermansia sp. | reverse complement strand
TTTGTTCCAAGCGTTCTCCGAGACCTTCGTTTTTAGAAGGGTAAGGGGAAATTGCTTGTCATTGGTTATGGACGTGATATACTTATGACAGAAATACGCCATGAACAACATACCCCCAGCCGTTACAGTTATCAATTCCTCTGAACTTCCGCAGGGGTATGAGTTGTCTAATTATGTCATCGAGCGCAAGCTGGGGCAGGGTGGTTTTGGGGTAACATATTTGGCGCATGAAGTTGTGACCGATAGATCCGTGGTGATAAAGGAAAATTTTCCTCGGGAATGCTCCCAGCGCCATACTACGAACCTGACGGTAGGACCGACCTCAGCGGAGGATAAAGAGCTTTATGAGTGGGCATTGACTCGCTTTCTGGATGAGGCAAAGGTGCTGGTTCGCCTGAGTCATCCCGGAATTGTGCCTGTACTGACAGCGTTCAAAGCTTTGGGAACGGCGTATTATGTGATGCCACAGGTTGAGGGGCAGGAGATTCATAAGGCAGCTCCTTCTCCGCAGGCAATAAATGAAGCATGGCTACGCCCCGTGTTGCAGAAGCTTTTGGAGGCTCTTGCTTACTTGCATGGGCAAGGCCTGCTGCACCGCGACATTAAGCCCTCGAATATTTTGATGTGCGCGGATGGTTCCCCTTTGCTTATCGATTTCGGCACTGCGCGCTCATCTGATGCAACGCATACTCTCACGCGGATTGGCTCTCCGGGCTTTAGTCCGTCTGAGCAGTTCACAGCTCATGGCAAGAATGGTGCGTGGACGGATTTGTACTCGCTGGGTGCCACCTGTTATTACCTGATTACCGGCGAAGTCCCGCAGGACGCTGTGGGGCGCATGGAGGAGGATGAACTCCTATTGTTGATTGAGCGTAAAGAATTACAAGGACGCTTCTCCTCAGATTTCCTTAGTACTATTGATAAGGCTATGCGTGTGCCTCGCAAAGACCGCTGGCAGAGTGCGCAGGAATGGCTGGAAAAACTCGCTCCTGCCAAGACCCAAGAACAACCGAAAGCCATAGAGATACAAGCCCCTGTTGTTGAATGCTTGCCCGCGCAACAAGCGAATGATGTCAGCGGCCGGCAAATAGGAAAGCTAATCGGCATAGTAATCGGCGGGCAAATCGGTTGGGGCGTCGGCTGGACAATCGGTTGGGTCGTCGGTGGGTTAATCGGCTCGTTCAACGGTACGGCAATGGGCTGGTTAATCGGTATGGCAATGGGCTGGTTAATCGGTAGGAAAATCTGTGTGCCGCTTGACAGGGCAATGGGCTGGTTAATCGGCATATTAATCGGCTGGGAAATTGGCTACTTAATCAGCCGGGAAATTGGCTGGTTAATCAGCGGAGTTGCCGGAGTAGGAATCGGCGTGGTCATTGGCTGGTTAATCAGTAGGAAAATCTATGTGCCGCTTGACAGGGCAATGGTCGGGTTAATCGCCACATTAATCAGCGGGGCAATAGGCGCGTTAATTGGAGGGGAAATTGGCTGGTCCGCCGACGGGTTTGACGGCGGATTTGTCGGAGTAGGAATCGGCGTGGTAATTGGCATGGTAATTGGCTGGTTAATCAGTAGGAAAATCCGTGTGTCGTACAACAGGGGAATAGGTGGGTTAGTCGGCTGGTATATCGGCTGGTATATCGGCTGCTATATCGCCTGGGATATCGACTGGTATATCAGCTTCTATACCGCTGCGCAAACCATCAATGTAATCTGCGGGTTAATCCTCATGGTAATCGGCTATGTAATCGATGAGAGTGGCCGCAGGAAATCAAACTAAGCGAGCTCCAGCCAAAGCGGCCTAGCTTTCAGAGCTCGGCATAGTTTCTAAAAAAACACGCGCCGGGCATGGGGATGCCGGGCGCGTGGATGATATGGGGGTAGGGTAGGGCGTGAGATCACGCGGCAGCTGGGGAGTGCCTGTGAAATCTGTGGGCAGCGGTAATGAGGGTGCGGCGAGACAAGGCCGACGGGATTACCGAGACATTATGGGGAAGGATGCTGTGCGGCGTCAGTGTGTGAAGCGGCCGAAGTATCAAATAGCGGCGTCCGGCGGCGTGGGCACAAGTTCCAGCTCGGGATTGGGCGTGGGAATGGGGGGAGCTGTAGAGGAGCGGAGAGCGTAGGGCAAAGAATTATCTCTCCGCGGGGGCTCATGAGAGCGGGAAATGGATTCCCTGATGAGGGGTAGATTGAGGGGCATGGGCGTGAAGGCGGGGGCGGATGACGCGGATGCCGGAGGAGAGGGGCGAGCGGAGCGCATATAGCGAGAGGCTGCATGCTCGCTGCCGGGCTTGCAATCGACTTGCGGTGGAAGAGCAAAAGAATCTGTGGGGGTATTGACGGCGCGAGAGATTTTGCCGGTGGCGAATTCCTCGAAACTGGGCAGGCCGGTGAGTCGAGCCTGAGACTCGAGCTCATAAATCAGCTGCTGCAAGGGCAGGGCTGCTTCCTGCTCCGTGATGTTGACGCAGTTGGCTGGTGGGGCGTTTTCGGCTGCCACGATGCTCGGTGCGCCGTAGTGGAGCGAGAAAAGGTAAAGCGAGAGCTTGAGCACGCTGGCGGTGTCCAGATGAAAACGGCGGCAAATGTTCTGAAGGATTCCGTGCATGACATGGTTGCTGCGCATACTGCAAGCGGTGGGCTGCTCTTTTTCGCGGTCTACCTGAGCTGGCTTGAGGCCTGCGGGGTATTCCGGCTTGGGGGCGCTGCGATGAAACATCAGAATTTCCTGTGTCCGCTCGGGATGGAGGAATAGCTCCTCTAGCACCATATCTCGGAAACTGATGGCATGGGCTTTCGCAGTTTCTGAATCGCCATACTGCTTGTCAGAGAAGTAGCGAGCAAGTGATACTCCTTGGCGGCAGATGGCGACCCTCCAGCCCTGGAAGTTCGTGAACTGATACGTGAACCTGGTTATGTGACGCATGTTCATGGCGGATGGTATATTTGTTGTTTGATGGTATCTGTTACAGCTGCTAAATTGTCTAATAACGGTAACAAAAGCGGCGTGCCGCCGCATTTTATGGCGAAATGAGGAAGCTGTCAAGCGGAAATCTCACTAATCATATAAAAGTTGTATGGTAAACACTAACATGAGGCATTTTTTTTGCTGAAAATGGGAGGAAATAGGTGAAAAAGGGTGAAAATGGCTTGTGAAGATGAAATAGGTGTAATAGAATGCGCGAAGACATGAGTGAAGAACGGAAAGTGGTGGAAGTAGTTGCGGCGCTGATGATGGATAATGAGGGGCGCGTGCTGGCGACGCAGTGTGCGCCGCATAAGCACGGCGGGGGCTGGGAGTTTCCGGGCGGGAAGATAGAGCCGGGTGAAGCTGCTGCCGCCGCAGTGGCGAGAGAGATAGAGGAAGAACTTTCCCTGCGTGTGGAAGTGGGCGAACGGCTACACACGGTAGAGTGGGATTACCCGGCATTTCACCTGCGCATGCATTGTTTCTTGTGCCGCGTTATTTCAGGCGAGCTGAGGCTGAAAGAGCACGTGGCTGCCCGCTGGCTGGGGGCAGATGAGCTGAAAAGCGTAGACTGGCTGCCGGCGGATGTGGATGTACTCGCGCCGCTGGAGCAGTACATGCGCAGCCTCCTCCAAGGCTGAGGGGATAAGGGAAGAAGTAGCTGGTATTCAACGCGCCGCGGCGTGGCGGTGTCGGTAAGAGTACCATGTACAATTTCTTCATTCGCCGCCCGGTGGTGGCCATATGTATAGCGCTCATGCTGGTGCTGGGCGGTTTCATAACAGCCTTTAGCCTGCCAGTGGCGCAGTACCCTGATATCGTACCGCCGGAGGTGAGCCTGAATACCACGTACCCCGGCGCGGACTGCTACACCGTGGCGGATTCCGTGGCTGCGCCGATAGAGCAGCAGATGAGCGGTGTGGAGGGCATGGCGTACATGACGAGCACCAGCACGAACGAGGGCGCGATGAGTTTATCCGTGCTTTTTGATGTGGGCAGCTCGGCGGATATGGACCAAGTGCTCGCTTACATGCGCTATGCGCAGAGCACGGCAGGACTCCCTGCCGAGGTGCAGCAGCAGGGCGTGACCATGCGCACGCTCAGTGGGCCGCCCATGGTGCTCTTTGTGCTGAGGGCACCCGGGGGTGAGTATGATGCTACATGGCTGAGCAATTACGCCTACATTAATTTTGTGAACCCGCTGCTGCGTACACCCGGCGTGGGTAATGTGCAGGTGTTTGGCGCCGGTGAGTATGCCATGCGCATTTGGCTGGATCCGCAGAAGCTTGCGGGCCTTGGTATTACCGTGCAGCAGGTGAAATCCGCCTTGCAGGTGCAGAACTCTGTGCACCCCATGGGTAAGGTGGGGGCTGAACCCGCCGTCTCCGGCCAGAAGACCACCTACACCGTGCGCACCCAAGGACGCCTGCGAACGGTGGAGGAATTCCGGAATATCATTCTGCGGGCGGAGGGGGATGCTCTGGTGCGCTTGGGGGATGTGGCACGCGTGGAGTTAGGATGTGAGACGTATAACATGAGCTCCTCCTATAATGGCGAGGCCGGCGCCATCATCGCCATTAGCCAGAGCCCCGGCAGTAATGCCCTGCAGACGGTGCAGGCCGTGCGGCGCACCCTTGCAGGGCTGCAGCTTGCTCCCGGCTTGGAGCTGGAGGAAGCGCTGAACACCACCGAGAGCGTGAGCTTGGGGATAGAGGAAATTCTGTACACGCTGGGGCTGGCGTTGCTGCTGGTGATGCTGGTGGTATTCATTTTCCTGCAGGGGTGGCGCGCCACGCTGATACCGCTCACCGCGGTGCCCGTGAGTGTGGTGGGTACTTTTGTATTCTTCCCTCTGTTCGGGATGGAGGTGAATACCATCTGCCTGATGGGGCTTGTGCTGGCCATTGGCCTTGTGGTGGATGATGCCATCGTGGTGGTGGAGGCCGTGCAGACGAAACTGGACGACGGCGAAGAGCCTGCCGCTGCCACTCGCGCGGCTATGAAAGAGGTGGCCGGGCCGGTGATGACCACCGCGCTGGTGCTCGCGGCGGTGTTTTTTCCTTGCATGCTGCTGCCGGGTATCACGGGGAGACTGTTCATGCAATTTTCCGTGACGATTGGTGTCTCCATTCTGCTCTCTGCTTTTTGTGCGCTCACGCTCAGTCCTGCGCTGTGTGCTCTGCTGCTGCGGCGGGGAGATGGCAAGAAAGTGCGCTTGGCTGAGTGGTTCAATAATCTTCTGGGGAGTACCCGCCGTGGGTATGCCGGCTGCTCCGGCTGGCTGATACGCCGCGGGCTGCTCACGGGCCTGCTGCTGGTTGTGGCGGCAGTGTGCATTTACCCCGTGGTGGAGCGCGTGCCCGGTGGATTCCTGCCGAATGAGGATGAGGGCTACCTCTACGGCTCTTTGCAAATGCCTGCCGGCAGCTCGCTCGGTGTGACAGAGCAGGGAACTGCCCAGATTATCGCCCGCCTGAAAGAGAATCCGGCGGTGAAGGGCGTGGTGATGGTGAATGGATTCAATCTCCTCACCGGCGTGCAGAGCCCAAATAATGCATTCTTCTTTATTACTCTTATCCCTTGGGCTGACCGCAACCCCGACTCACAGAGCGCCGAGGCCCTCGTGCAGCTGCTGCGCACCCAGCTGAACGCTATGCCTACCGGCGGAATGGGGGCCGCCATTGCGCCGCCGCCTATTCCCGGTGTGGGCGCCACCTCGGACGTCACCTTCATGCTGGAAGACCGCGCCGGGCGTGGCCCGGATTATCTTGCCGAACAAGCCTCAGCCTTCACGCTGGCCCTTGCCTCCTGCCCGGAAATCGCTGCCGTGCAGAACTTTCAGGCGGCGGATACTCCCCAGTACCTCATCACCGTGAATACGGAAAAGGCGCTTACTCAGGGCGTGGAGCTCAGCGCGGCGTATGATACTTTACAAACATTCCTTGGCAGTTCCTTCGTGAATTACCTGAACTTGTACGGATATCAATACCCCGTTTATGTGCAGGCTGAGGCATCCGCCCGCATGAATACCGCTCAGCTGCGGAACTTCTATCTGCCCGGAGCCGGTGGCAGCGAAGTGCCGCTGGATGCGCTTGTGGATGTGGAGTTCACCTATGGCCCACAGTTCATCATGCGCCAGAATATGTATAATGCCGCCATGCTGAATGTGAGCGCCGCGCCCGGCTATACTTCCGGCGAAGTCATGGCCGCTCTGGAGGAAACCTTTGCTCGCAGTATGCCTGCGGACATGGGTTACTCCTACTACGGCATGAGCTACCAGCAGAAAAAAGCAGCGGAAGGTATGAGCTTGGCCGGTATCCTGACCATCTCCGGCGTATTCGCTTACCTCCTGCTGGCTGCCCTTTACGAGAGCTGGGCGCTGCCGCTTTCCATCATCTTCTCCGTGCCCGTGGCCATTCTGGGAGCACTGGCCACCCTTTGGCTGGCCGGGCAGCAGCTGGATTTGTATGCGGAAATCGGCCTTATCATGCTGATAGGCCTGGCGGCCAAGAATGCCATCCTTGTGGTGGAGTTCGCGCAGGATCGCCTAACGGAAGGCATGCCCCTGCTGCAGTCCACCCTCGCCGGGGCAGAGGCACGCCTGCGCCCCATCCTCATGACCTCCTTTGCCTTCATTCTCGGCTGTGTGCCGCTTGCCTTGGCCACCGGGCCGGGGGCGGAGGCTCGCCGCTCCATAGGCATTACCGTTATTGGCGGCATGAGCGCGGCCACGCTCATCGGCATCTTTTTCATTCCCTTCTGCTATTATCTCATTGCGCGCGTACGTGCGCGAACGGCAAGGGGCTGAACGTGAAAATGAGAAAACCCGCCGTCCGAAGTAGGACAGCGGGTTTTACATGTACACGAAAATAACAGCTAGGCTTACATGGCCTTGAGAGTCTCAATGGCAGCCTGCAAGGTGGGTACGTCCTCAATGGAAATGACGGTGGCCTCCTTGGAAATGCGGCCCATCATGCCGGCGAGGGTCTTGCCCGGGCCCATCTCGATGAAGAGGGTGTAGCCCTTGGCCACAAGGTCCTGCATGCTGGCGGCCCAGCGCACGGAACCGCACACCTGAGCACCGAGCATGGCGCGAACATCATCCGTGCTGGTGACGGGGCGAGCCTCATAGTTGCAGTACACCGGGCAGGCGGGCATCTGCATGGCGGCAGCGGCAAGCTCAGGCAGCAGCTTCTCCTGAGCGCTCTTCATGAAACGGCTGTGATAGGCACCGGCCACATTCAGCTTCTTGGCCAGTTTGAAACCGGCAGCCTTGGCACCGGCTACGGCCTTATCTACACCCTCCACGGAGCCGCTTACTACCGTCTGCCCCGGGCAGTTGTAGTTAGCTACGTCGATATCACACTCAGCGGCCAGCTTCTGCACGGCTTCATCATTACCGCCAATCATCGCGGCCATGGTGCTGGGAGCAGCCTGACAGGCCTCCTCCATGAAAGCACCGCGCTTCTGCACGATTTTGAGGCCGTCTTCCATGCTGAAAGTGCCGGCAGCGGCGTGGGCTGTGAACTCGCCGAGGCTGAGACCCGCAGCGGCTACAGGCTCAATCTCCACCTCGCTGCGCAGAATCTCCCACAGGGCAAGGCCGTGCAGGTACAGGGCAGGCTGGCAGTTACAGGTGCGGGTCAGTTCGGCATCCGGGCCGTTGAACATGACATCCGTAAGCGAATATCCGAGCGCAGCATCAGCGGCATCCATCATCGCCTTCGCAGCGGGATAGCTATCGTAAAGGTCTTTGCCCATGCCCACCTTCTGGGCACCCTGTCCGGGGAAGAGTAATACGGCTTTCATCGTGTGTAAATCATGCAGGGGTTCTAATTGTCTGCTGTCATCATGGTAGAACATTGCGTGCACTCAGTCAAGAAAAATCGTCAGTAAAGTTAGAGTGTGCTATAATATTTTGCTGTAAGAAAGTGTGAATTTTGTTTAAAATCTAGAAATTTCAGTAGACAAAACGCGAAATGTGGTGTAGAATGCCGCGCTTTTCGGAAAAAGCAATTAACCATAAAATATAACAGACAATGGACCCCAATACATTATTCTGGATTGTACCCGTTGCCTCCGTCTTGGTGCTGGCTTTTGCCGCCAAGTTCTTCTTCGACATGAAGAAGGCTGATGAGGGTAACGACCGTATGAAGGAGATTGCGGGCTATGTGCGCGAAGGCGCAATGGCCTACCTGAAGCAGCAGTACAAAGTTGTTGCTATCTTCTTCGTGATTATCGCAATCGCCTTCGGCGTGATGGCCTACTTCGGCCTGCAGAACAACATCGTGCCCATCGCCTTCCTTACCGGTGGTATCTTCTCCGGTCTGGCTGGTTTCATCGGCATGAAGACGGCCACGTATGCTTCCGGCCGTGTGGCTCAGGCTTGCCGCGATAAGGAGGACGGTCTGAACAAGGGTCTGCAGCTTGCATTCCGTTCCGGCGCTGTGCTGGGCCTGACGGTTGTGGGCTTCGGTCTGCTGGATATTTCCGCCTGGTACCTGATTCTTGACAACACCTCCCTGATGGGTGACTACAGCGGTGTGAACAAGCTCGTGCACATCACCACCATCATGCTTACCTTCGGTATGGGTGCCTCTCTGCAGGCTCTCTTCGCTCGTGTGGGTGGTGGTATCTACACCAAGGCTGCTGACGTAGGCGCTGACCTTGTAGGTAAGACTGAGTACCACTTCAACGAGGACGATCCTCGTAACCCCGCTACCATCGCTGACAACGTGGGTGACAACGTAGGTGACGTGGCCGGCATGGGTGCTGACCTGTACGAGTCCTACGCCGGTTCCATTCTGGCTACCGCCGCTCTGGGTGCTGCCGTGGCTGCCGCTGCCGGCAACTATGAGATGGGCCTGCAGATGGTTATGGCTCCCATGATCATCGGTGCCGTTGGCGCTATCCTTTCCATCCTCGGCGTGTACATGGTGCGCACCAAGCCCGGTGCAAACCAGACCCAGCTGATGGCTGCTCTGAACAAGGGCATCAACTTCTCCAGCGTACTTATCGCTATTTTCTCCGCCCTCGTGCTGTGGGCTCTGGACATCCAGAACTGGCTCGGCATCTGGGGTTCTATCATGATTGGTCTCGTGGTGGGTATCGCCATCGGTAAGGTGACGGAGTACTACACCTCCTTCGAGTTCAAGCCGGTGAAGTTCATCGCTGAGAACGCCACCACCGGTCCTGCTACCGTGATTATCTCCGGTATCGGCGTAGGTATGATTTCCACCTGCTGGCCGGTGCTCTTCATCGTGCTTGGCACCATCGGCGCTTACCTGTGCGCTGCCGGTGAGTGGGCTTTCACCGCTCAGAACATGGCTGCCGGTCTCTACGGTATCGGTATCGCCGCTGTGGGTATGCTTTCCACCCTGGGTCTCACCCTGGCTACGGACGCTTACGGCCCCATTTCCGACAACGCCGGCGGTAACGCCGAGATGAGCGCTCTGGGTGACGACGTTCGCTCCCGTACGGACGCTCTGGACGCTCTGGGTAACACCACCGCTGCTACCGGTAAGGGCTTCGCCATCGGCTCCGCTGCTCTGACCGCTCTTGCTCTTCTTGCCTCCTACATCGAGGAGCTGAAGATTGCTGCCGCTCGTTTGGGCGACCAGATGATCACCATCAGCAACTGGGGTGGTGAAGTTGGCACCGGTACTGAGGTATCCAAGATGAGCATCGCTGAGTTCATGTCCGCCTTCGAGGTAACCCTCATGAACCCCAAGGTTCTCCTGGGTATCTTCATCGGTGCTATGCTTTCCTTCCTCTTCTGCGGTCTGACCATGAACGCTGTGGGCCGTGCTGCTAAGAGCATGGTAGAGGAAGTTCGTCGCCAGCTGAGCGATAAGGACGTATTCGAGGGCAAGAAGAAGGCTGACTACGCCCGCTGCGTGGGTATCTCCACTCAGGGTGCTCAGCGTGAGATGATTGTTCCCTCCCTCATCGCTGTGGTAGTACCTGTTGCTACCGGTCTGGTGATGGGTGTAGCCGGTGTGTTCGGTCTTCTGGCCGGTGGTCTTGCCGGTGGCTTCGTGCTCGCCGTGTTCATGGCCAACTCCGGTGGCGCATGGGACAATGCTAAGAAGTACATTGAGACGGGTGACGCTTCCTTCTGCGGTAAGCACACTCCCATCCATGACGCCTCCGTTGTGGGTGATACCGTGGGTGACCCCTTCAAGGATACTTCCGGCCCCTCTCTGAACATTCTTATTAAGCTGATGAGCATGGTGTCCATCGTGACCGCAGGTCTGAACGTTGCGTTCTCCCTGCTGTAATTCAGCCCAAAGCTAAGGTATTTTCCGCCGTCTGCTCACTGCAGGCGGCGGTTTTTTTTACTCGTTCGGATTTTGAGCTTGCTAATATAGACAAAAATGGTAGGATATAGGCAGGATTAATGGTTGAAGAAATATGAAGCGTACACTATTTTTGAGCACTCTTTTGTTATGCTGTGCCGGCACAGCAGCTGCGGCGACGTATGATAATCTGACGGCTTACGTTAATGATGAAGCCAACGGTGTGGTATATAATGGCAAGGGGTATTTCGCCGTCAATTCCGCCGGTAATACTTCCGTGGATATCACCCTCAGCCTTAGCTCCTTGCTTAGTTATGTGAACTCCAATGACTATAAGACCGGCGGCTATATGCTGAAGTGGGATACTCAGTACGACTATGGTTTGGCTGACAATGCTGACATGAGCTTGGATACCGGCAGCCGCACGCCTTATCTTTCCGGTTATTGGAGTGGCGCTGCGTGGCACGCGAGTACGAACAACATCAGCTATGATAAACTTAATTCATACGCCGATGGCGACAGCCTGACACTGTACATCACAAACAGTTCCACCGAGGGCGTGACCGTTACGTCGGCGAAAGATCTAGATAATGATGGTGTTCGTGATACCCTCTATACCGCCTCTGGTCTGAAGGCTGTCGACAATACCAGCACTACCGGTTATTGGGTGAACCTGAACTATGTGACCTCCGTCACGCTGAATACTTCCTCCACTCTTGATACCAGCAGCTATGTGCCACCGGTTGATTACAGCGAGCCCTTTGTGAGCCAGCGTACGGATAACACGACTGTGGGCCGCGTGACCTTCTTGGGTGACTCCATCACACATGGTGTGAATGACGCCAGTTACCGCTGGCAGTTCTTCAAGATACTCACTGATAATGGTATTGAGAATGAGATTGTAGGGCCGCGTGAAGGGTATCATAGTTCCCCCGGTCACACTGAGGATGCAACTTCCGGCAGCACCAGTTATGGTGGTGAGGCGTTTGCTAATGTGCACCTTGCTCAGGCTTCCGGCCGTACGCACAATATCATCTCCGGCAGCACATCATACAATCATAACGGTGTGAGCTATAGCAGTGGTGTGAACTATGGCGGTAACTCTACATCCAGCACTGCAGCTGCCTTTGATAGCAATACTTGGTTCTGCATGATGGGTACGAATGACCTGCTCTCTGATACCCCGAACAGCGGCCCCTCTACGGATGAGTATGCCACGCAGATGCAGAAGGTATTCGGCGGCTCTGTAATCTACTCCGGTGATAAGTACCAGTGGAGTGCTGATTCGAACTGGGGTACGATGGGGAAGATTGTGAGTGATGTCTGCAAGAGCGGGGATACCTTCTACCTGCTTTCCATCACGCCTTGGGGTAATCACAGCAACCACAATCTTGATATGGACCATTATGCCGGTGCTGAGTTCAACCGCAATATGGAGCTCTGGGCTGATGCCTACTCCCAAGCTACCGGGCATAAGGTCGTGTATGTGGACGTAACTCGCGGCATGGTGAACCTTACCTCTGATAAGCGTTTCATGGGTTATGACGGTTTCTTCAATAGCAGCGGCGACCGCTTGCACCCGAATGATCAGGGCTCTCTCATTATGGCCGGCAATCTGGCTCAGGCTATGGGCATCGGCGGTCGTACGGCCGGCCTTGTGCGCATGGGGGCTGACGCTTGGGAGGCTGTTTCTGATATCACGGTGGCGTCCGGTTCTGCTGCGCAGATTTTCGCGGAAGGGGAGTTCTCCGCGCTCGGTGGTTATACTGTTGACCTGAGCGCAAGCTTTGGTGATGGTGAGACCGGCGGCTGGTTGGCAGCAGATCAGGCCTTCTCCATTACGCTGGGTGATGGTACCAACAGCGGTACTCTTAACCTGAGCGAAGGCTATATTTCCTGGGGTAATGAGGTACTCTTCTGTGCTGACACCTCCGAGCTGACGGAGAATATCCGCATCGTCTGGCATGAAGGCAGCACCGAGGATAATGTGTTGAAGGGCTATTATGTATGGTTGGGTGATATGCTCATTGGCCAAGGTCTGGATGCCACAACGGGGGCATCACTGAATGGTATCACGCTCTCCGCTACAGGTGCAAATGGCTCCATTACCACCCTTTCTTGGATTGACGCTGCCTATGCTCCCACCACCACCGGGATGGTATCCGCAGAGCACGCCTTCCTTCTTCCGCAGCCTCAGCTTCCGTCCATGCCGAGTAACGGTCATAACAATACCGCCACGACCAGTGGTGTGAGCTATGCCGGGCTTACTGCTACCATATGTGCCGGAAATCAGCTGGTGAAAGATAATCGCTCTGAGGATTCTTCATTCGTGGTATCATCTTCTGATAACTGGTTTGGTATGGTCGGTACGAATGACGGTAAGCCTACCGGTGCAGTAAACTTACAGATTACGGGCAATGTAACGAATACTGTATTTGGTGCCATGAACGGAGCCGCTGCATCCACTCTTGTGCTGGATGTGGAGAGCGGCGCGACCATTGGTGGCGGCTCTTACAGTGATAAGACCGCAGCTATTGCCGGCTCCTATGGTGGTGGTAGCGTGGAGTCCTTCAATGTCTACATCAACGGTGCCACCGTGAACGGTGATATCGTGGGTGGCGCCATCCATGGTACCGGTACTGTGAATGAGGCGAATATCGTCATCAATTCCGGTACGGTGAATGCTAACGTGATTGGTGGTGCCAAAATCGCTGGCGCCGGAGTGGTCTCTGCCTCCATCCGGGTGAACGGCGGTAAGATAATCGGTAACATCGTGGCCGGCGGTGAGGCCTGCTCTGTGGATTCCGCTGAGGTGCTTATCACCGGTGGCGTGATTGGCGGCAGCATCACCAAGGGTACTGCTACCACTTCCTCCGTGACCGTGGTGGGGAACAAAGCCTGCATCGGCGGTAATATCGAGGCTGATTCCGTGACTCTGCGTCAGGTGGAGGCAAGCGGTTATAGTGATGGTTTTGACCGCTACAGCGGCACTATCACCGCTAAGAGCCTCGTGCTGGATGACGTGCAGGTGAACCTCGCCGCCAAACTGGTGGGGATGAGCGATGTGGAAATCACCGGTGGTTCTCACGTCGGTCTTGTGATGGGTGACGCTGTGGAGCTGGAGACACTTACGCTCGGCAGCGGTACTGTTCTGAGTGCATGGAAGAGCATAGAGAATACGGCATCCCTTACGGACCTAGAGACGACTCTCACCATCACGGATGTGATGACGGTGGGGGCTGGCGCCGTGCTGAATGCCAACCTCGTTTTTACCGAGAATTCAACGCTCAGCATGATGGGTGCGCTGGCTATGGGAAGCACTGTGGACCTTGCCTCCAATATGACTTTCCTGCTCTCGGAGGAGATGTACAACACGCTTAATGCCGGTGAGTCTTTGACTCTTTTCCCCGGCGTAGATACACTCTCGCTGGACGGGAAGACGATTCTGTCCGGAGCAGAAGTTAATGTGACGGGGCTGTTCCAGGGACTGGATTTGGAGTCCGAATACATTCTTGGCTGGAGCAACAGCGGTGAGGTCTATCTCACCAATATGTCCGTGCCGGAACCCACAACGGCTACGCTCACTCTGATGGCTCTGGCTGCTCTTGCTGCCCGTCGTCGTCGTTCACTTAAAAAGTAAAGTATTATTTATCATAAGAGGGTATGAGGAAGTATGTTATTGCTGCTTTGTTGGCCGCTGGGGGGATGTCTTCGGCTGTGGCTGGGGTGTATAGTAATCTTTCCACCCCTCTGTGTGATGAGGCGAACCATGTCATTTATGATGGGCATGGGTATTTTGTCGTACAGTCCGGGGCGGAGACGGTAGTGGAGCTGACGCTGAACTTGGCCTCGCTGCTCAGCTATGCAAACTCGAATGATTACAAGAGCGGTATGCCGCTTTTGCTCTGGGATGCAGATGTGGCGGATTACGGCCTGACGGATGTGGCGGATACACGCGTACCGACCGGAAGCCGCACACCGTCATTGGTGGGCTACTGGAATGGTGCTGTGTGGCAGCCCGGGCAGCATATTGGATACAGCACGCTGCAGCAATATGCCCGGGAGGATGGCAGTGTGGTGCTCCGCGTGTCCAACAGTAACACCTCCGGTGTGAAGGTGAGCGTTGTAGGTGCGGATGGCAGCGTAAAAGAGCTGTACTCCGCGCCCCGCCTCAGAACCACACGCAATCGCACCGTGAGCGGTTACAGGGTAAACCTGAATTACGTCACGGCGGTGAATCTCCTTACTCCCTCCACGTTGGAAACATCCACCTATACTCCTCCGCCGGATTATACAGCGCCCTTCGTCAGCCGCCGTGAGAGTGGGCTGAGCCTGGGGCGTGTGATGTTTATGGGTGACTCCATTACCCACGGCGTGAATGACCAGACATGGCGCTGGCAGCTTTTCAAAACGCTGGTGGATAATGGTGTGGAAGCTGAAATCGTGGGCCCTCGCAGCGGTTATACTCCCGGCTATACGAATTTGACAACGCGGGACGCCGGTGAGGCTTATGGCGGGGTGGCTTTTCCGAATGTGCACTTGGCGCAGTCATCCGGGCGTACTCATAATATCATCAGCGGTTCGAATGTCGGCATGACCGGCGTGAATTACGGCGGTCATTCTACTTCCGGTTCGGCTGATTCATACAATTGCAACACATGGTGTTGCCTGATGGGTACGAACGACCTCCTCTCCGATAGAGGATATTCTCAGGCTGACTTTGCTGCCAAAATGCAGCGCATGCTCGGCGGCAAGGTGACATGCCGCTCCGGCCAGTACCACTGGGAGGCCGGCAGTGAATGGGGCAATCTTTCACGGATAGCTTCTGATGTGCTGCGTGATAGCGGTGATGTGCTTTATCTCATGAGCGTACCCTGCTGGGGCAGGCATGGTAATAATAATGCGGCGGAGCGCCACATAGCTGTTATGCTCTATAATGACCTGCTGGCTCAGTGGGTTCAGGCGTACCGCCGCCATAGTGGTCTGGATGTGCGCTTTGTGGACGTGAACCGTGGTATGGTGGATTTTACGGATAGAACACCCTTCACTTGGCCGGATTCCATGTCTAATCGTCCCGGGCGCGATGGCTTGCACCCGAATGAGCAGGGCTCTATGATTATCGCCGCAAATCTTGCTCGCGCCATGGGCATTGCCGGGCGTACCGCGGGCCTGCCGCGAGCAGCCGCCGAGGGGCAGGGCTGGAGCGAGCCTGTGAATGGTACTGTGCCTTCCGAGGGGACTATCAACCGCGCGGAGGGTACATTTACGACAACCGGAGGCTATTCCGTGGATTTACGGGCGAGCTTTGGTAATGGTGAGGTAGGCGGCTGGCGTGATAATGAGGCCGGTATCAGTATCTCTCTGGGTGATGGCGAAAACTCCGGCATGCTGAAGCTTACTGAGGGGCGCATCATGTGGGGTGAGAATATCCTGTACTGCGTGGATAATTCTGCCCCGGTGGAGAATCTGCGCATTGTGTGGCATAATGGCTGTGCTGCCCAGAATGTGGCCCGTGGTTATTATGTATGGCTGGGGGATATCCTTATCGGTCAGGGGCTTCCATCTGCCGGTGCCGGTAAGAACGGTATTACGATTTCTGCTCGCGGAGGTGCAGGGAAGATAGCTGAACTGCGCTGGGCGGATACTGCCCTCGCTCCGGCTTCTACCGGTAGAACATCTCCGGAGCATGCTTATAAGGCCCATCAGGATTAAGTATTGGGTGGACGCGGCGTGAGCTGTGCATTTGCTGCGTGCTTAAAACGCCGGAAATCTCTCCCTTTTTTTATGTAAAAAGCTCTTTAGACTTGCATTATCAGTGGAGGGTATGTTATATAAGAAAGTGCTATGAAAAAGCTTCTTTCCATTGCTACACTGTTGGGCGTAATGAGTGGCGCAGCCTCCGCTGCTCCTTATGTTATGCCTTCTTCTCAGCCTGGTGCTCTCACACCCTACGACATTCAGCCCGTATATTCCGTAGAAGGTCTGTATGGTATTGCTAATAAGTCTGATGATCCGGATACCTATGGTGCCCGCCTCAGCTTCAGCCTTTACAGCGATGCTACCGAGACCTTCCGCCATCAGTTCAATCTGAACATCGCCGGCCTGTGGGGCAGCGAGACTCTCAGAGATGAGTATGGCAGCTATGATATGGATGTATTCATGATGCCCATCACCGCCGGTTACAACATTAACATCGAGCTTTGCGATGATGTGATGTTCTATCTTGGTGGTAAGATTGGTTATGCCTTCTGTGAAGAGGAGTCTGATGGTCACAGCGCTGATGGCGACGGCCTCACCTTCTCCGTGGGTGCCGGCTTCAAGTTCCAGTGCTCTGATTCCGTGTACACGCATGTGGGTTATGAGTTCGGCAGAACCTACATGGGTGGCGATATTGATTACAACTATGGCCAGCACACCATCGTAGTGGGTGTAGGCTGCCAGTTCTAATCTCTTATCACGTACTTATACACTTGCCCCGCAGCTGCCTGAGAGGTATGCTGCGGGTTTCCTTAATAGTATGTTCAGGAGTATTTGCTTGCTTGCCTGTAGTTTGCTGCTGGGGGCTTGCGTGTGTCAGGTGCAGACGTCCGAGGCTATTGCGCTGCATGGTCAGGAATGCGAGGGTGTCATCATTCCCGGCTGGGGAAAGTGTGCGCCGGAGTTTTATCAGGCTGGGGGTCGGACGTACGTGAAGGGCATTCGTATACGGCTGGAGCGGGTGAATACTGAGCTGGCTTGGTACCAGTGCCCTACCACTATTGAAGAATATATGCCGGTGGAAGGTGCCGAGCAGGTGCCGGTTTATGTGGTGGTGAATGGGGATGCTTTCCGTTTTCCGGCAGATGAATACTTAACGGCTTTGCCCGCCGGTGCAAGCCCCGGAATAACAACGGCGGTTGCGGTTCCGTCCATGCCTTACAAGATTTGCTGCCCGATGGATGCTGCCAGGCCGGACCCGGTGGTATGCCGCACTCCCATGCGAGCCAATGAGCGCTCATGGTACACCACGCCACTTTCATGGCTCAGCTTTGTGGCGGTGGACATTCCCGGCACCATCGTAGGTTCTGCTGTTGGGGCCGTGTATACTCTGCTGTCGCCGGATGAGTCTTTCTTCATGCAATATGATGAGTGGGGCTATTCTCCGCAAGTGCCTTTTGCGGGCAGGATAAAGCCCGGGGCAGGGTGTATCATAGATAATGCATTAGCTCAGCCTCAATAAATGCTTGACTGTACGCTATTCATGGCTTATGCTATGACATGTACATATATGTTGGACGCAATTGACTCATTTCTGGAAAATGCCAGTGGATTTCTCTGGGGGTATATACTGCTCTTTGGTCTTCTGGGCACGCACTTGTACCTCACGCTCATCCTGCGCTTTCCTCAGCTGTATTTCTTCCGCGCGCTGAAGTACTACTTCGGGCGTGGTCAGAAGGACAAGGAAGGGCAGATTTCAAACTTCAGCTCGCTGATGGTATCCCTTGCCGCGAACGTGGGCACTGGCAATATCGTGGGCGTGGCCGTGGCTGTGGCTACCGGTGGCCCCGGCGCTGTATTCTGGTGCATGCTGACGGGTATTCTGGGTATGTCCACCCGATATGCCGAGAGCCTTCTGGCCATTCGTTACCGCGTGCAGGATGCCAAGGGAAATATTCTGGGTGGCCCCATGTATGCGTTGGAGCGCGGGCTTAAGTGCAAGTGGCTCGGGGTGATTTTTGCTGCTTTTACGGCTGTGGCCGCCTTCGGTATTGGCAATATCACGCAGGCAAACGCTGTGTCCGGCGTGCTGACCGAGAGCGCTCTGCATGTGCCCGGCTGGGTAACAGGCTTGGTGCTGGCCGGTTTGGTGGGGGCGGTTCTTATTGGCGGCCTCAAGGGGATTTCCCGTGTGTGTGACGCCTGCGTGCCTACCATGGCGATTGTTTACATGGTTGGCTGCGTGATCCTGCTCTGCACCAATGCCGAGTATGTGTGGCCCGCCATCTGCCGCATTTTTGAAAGTGCCTTCAGTAATCAGGCAGCTGCCGGTGGCTTTATCGGCTCGACTATCATGATTGCCATGCAGACCGGCGTGCGGCGCGGCCTGTTCTCTAACGAGGCCGGTATGGGTTCTTCTCCCATTATCTCTGCCCCCGCTCGCACGGATAACCCCGTGCAGCAGGCTCTCGTGGCTTCCACCGGCCCCTTCTGGGATACCGTCGTCATCTGCACGCTGACCGGTGTTACCCTCACGACGACCGTGATGGCTGTACCCGAGGTGACCTCAGCCAGCGGTGAGCTGCTCACCTATCACTCTTTTGCCACAGTTGGTGGGCTCGGCTCTGCCATGCTTACCATCAGTCTGGCGGCATTCGTTGTTTCCACTGTGCTGGGTTGGTCCTACTTCGGTGAGAAGGCCCTTCAGTACCTTGGTGGCCTCCGCCTCATTCTGCCTTACCGCGTGCTCTGGGTTGCCATGGTCTTCGTCGGCTGCGTCATCCCCAAGAGCAGCATCGTCTGGAACTTCGCGGATTTCGCAAATGGCCTCATGGCTATCCCCAATCTTATCTGCATGATTGGTCTTTCCGGTGTGTTGATTTCGCAGACGCGCTATTACCTCTGGCAGAATAGGTTGGATGAGGTGGATACGACCCCAATTCCCCGCGAGGATGAGCCTGTTGAATAAAAAAAAGATTTTTTTTCGAATTTTTCTTGAACAAAACGCTCGCGTGTGTAGTATAATCTTCATCGGTTCCACCGACTGCAGGCGAAGGAGAGAGCGCAGGTAGTCAGTAAAAGGAGGAATCGAGTTTCATAGGTAGTAAGTTGGAGAGAGCCCCGTCGGATGACGGGGCTCTCTTTATGTACGACCGACGCGATATGCGCACTGCGGTGAAAGTCCGCGCGGAGCCGCGATGATGCGGAATCCCAGACCTGAAGAACAACTGCGGGGAGGTAACAAACCGTGGGAAAGGAAGTTCGAGGGGAAATCCCGACTGTAC
>JAFWZG010000041.1 GCA_017517385.1 Akkermansia sp. | reverse complement strand
TTGGGAGAGGTGGGAAGTGGCAATGCACTTCCCCCTCTCCCAAGTCCAGCTACTGCATTGCCCAATTTTGGGCAATGCCGAACTACAAAATCGATTTTTCAGAAAAAATCAGATTTTGCTCAAATTATAATTGACTCAATTGGAATCTTTTGGCAGAAAGCCCTTTGCAGGGCGGAAGGTGAGCTTTTCTGCGGGGGTGCTCCTGAAGGTGCCGAAGTGTGAAATGTGCAGCTTCGTATCAGTTTCAGCAGCCAGTTGTATCGACGTGAGTACCGCCTCTACAGCTGCGGAGGCGGTGTTGCGTGTGGCGCCCGGGCCCATATACCGCTGAACCCGGGCGATAAGTTGTTTCTTATTCACTTGCGGAGTGCATCGCGAATTTCTCTCAGCAGGAGAATCTCCTCAGGTGTGGGCGCCGGTGCTTCAGGCTCTGCCGCTTTCTGCTCTTCTTCCTTTTGCTTTCTGAACCTAGCTTTGATGGCACAGATAATGCGGATGGTGAAGAAGATGGAGAGCGCTATGATGAAGAAATCCAGCACTGTCTGGCAAAATGCTCCATACTTAATGGCTGGAGCGTCCTCAGCAGGATTGGCCGGGTATGTAAGTGCTGCCAAGTCTTGTCCTCCGCCTGTTAGCAGAGAAAAGGCCGGCATGACGACGTCTTTCACAAGAGAAGTGACGATTTTGCCGAAGGCTCCGCCAATGATGACACCGATGGCCATGTCAATGACGTTCCCCTTCATGGCAAATTCCTTGAACTCTTTAAACCATGCGGGTTTCAGTTTTTTAAGGTTCATGGTTTGTTTCGTGATAAGGGGTTAGATTTGTTTGAAGGCTTTGACCCCCCACTCTGTGCAGGTCCAGGTGACACCATCCTTACTCGTGAAGATGCACACGCCGCCGGTCGCCACCTTAATGTCATGGTCGGCACAGAAGCCGGTATAGTCACCGGTGATGTACGGGGCAAAACGAATAGTACCATTGGAGGAGACGCAGAGGAGCGTTTCTCCATCCTGAACTTCGTTTGCCAGAGCAGTCCAGTTATCGATAATCTGCTGTACGTCCACTTTCCAGCCGGGGGGGACAATAGCTTCCGCATTCCATTTATCGATAGCAGCGGCGCCGATAGCATCCAGCTCTTCGGCTGTGAGCGCGGACGGGTCTTTGCCCTCTGCTGCGGCAATATCCGCGCCGAGTCTGGCTTTGGTTTCCTCCTCGCTGTGGTTTTCGTCCGGGCCGTAGTCCACTTCAATGAAGCGGGCATCCGGCTGCACGGGGCAGGGGTTACCAAGTTCTTCCGCGGCAAGAGCAGCCGTGCTCATGGTGCGCTGCAAGGGGGCTGCAAGAATGCGGGTGGGCTTGAGGTTGAGTTTGGCGAGGTATTTGCCAATACCGCGCCCGCGTTCCTCCTCTACGAGGGGGAGGTCTGTACGGGAACCGACACGCGTGGGCGTTTCGCCCTTGCGGAAGGTATTACCGTGACGTGCGATAATGAGTGTTTTCATAGTTGTTTCAGGTTGTAAGAAAGATTATGCGGGATCCTCCTCAATACGGAGATTATCCATAATGTACTGGCGGCGGTCTGGAGTGTTTTCTCCCATGTAAAAGCGCAGTAAGTCTCTTAGGCGGCGAGCATTCTCCAGCGTGACTTCTTCCAAGCGGATGTCTTCATTGATGAAGCTCTTGAACTCCTGCGGAGAGATTTCACCCAGCCCCTTAAATCGTGTAATTTCAGGGTTTCTGCCCAACTCTTTCACTGCTTTGTCTCGTTCGTTTTCAGAGTAGCAGTATATAGTCTTTTTCTTGTTGCGCACGCGGAAGAGCGGCGTTTGCAGGATATAGAGATGCCCCTCATGAATGACTTCCGGGAAGTACTGAATGAAGAAGGTCAGCAGCAGCAGACGGATGTGCATGCCGTCCACATCAGCATCCGTAGCGATGATAACTTTATTGTATCGCAAATCTTCGATGCTCTTGTCCACATTCAGCGCCAAGTGAAGGAAATCCAGCTCTTCGTTGCTTTCCAAGATTGCATTCTTGTTTAGGCCGAAGCTGTTAGCAGGTTTGCCTCGCAGGGAGAATACGGCCTGCGTTTCGGCATCTCGTGCGGTGGTAATGGAACCGGAAGCGGAGTCACCCTCAGTGATGAAAAGCATGGTGTCTTTAGCTCGCTTGTGCTTCGTGTCGTAGTGGACGCGGCAGTCTCTGAGCTTCTTGTTATGAACTCTGGCTTTCTTGGCTCGTTCCTTGGCGACTTTGCCTTGCACGTCCGCCACCTTTTTACGAGTTTTCTCGCTTTCTTTGATTTTGTCTTCGAGGATTTCGGCGGTTTCCGGGTTTTTGTGGAGGTAATTATCCAGTTCTCGGGCGAGGAAGTTACTCACGAAGGTTCGGATTGTTTCCTTACCGGGGCCCATGGTGTTGCTGCCGAGCTTGGTCTTGGTCTGAGACTCAAAGATAGGGTCGATGACCTTAATGCTGATTGCAGCTTCAATACTGGCACGGATGTCAGCGGCTTCGTAATTTTTCTTGTAAAAGTTCTGAAGTGTTTTGACGATGGCCTCGCGGAGGGCACTCTGGTGAGTACCGCCCATGGTCGTGTGCTGGCCATTTGCGAAGGAGTAATATTCTTCACCGTACTGATCACTGTGGGTGAAGGCAATTTCAATATCTTCACTCTTCAGGTAAATGGGCTGGTAGAGTGGCTCGGTAGTCATCTCCTCCTTCAGCAAATCTAGCAGACCGTTGCGGGAGATGATGTTCTTGCCGTTCAGATTAATAGTAAGCCCGGTGTTCAGGTAGCAGTAGTAGCGGCACATACGGTGCACGTACTCAAGATTGTATGCTGCATTTTCCGTAAACACCGTGCGGTCTATCATGAAGGTAACTTTTGTGCCGTCCGGTTCATCCGTAGGGCCGCTTACATCTTCACCTTCTTTCATGACTCCTTCGGAGAAACGAATGCGGCGCATTTGTCCTTCGCGGCAGGCCATGATTTCAAAGTAAGAGGATAGGGCGTTGACGGCTTTTAGACCCACGCCATTCAGACCCACGGATTTTTTGAATGCCTCGCTGTCATATTTGCCGCCGGTGTTTATTTGCGCGGCGCAGTCAAAGAGCTTGCCCAAGGGGATGCCTCGACCAAAATCTCGTACCTCGCACAGGCCATCAGGAGAGATGCGTACAATGATTTTTTTGCCCGCACCCATCACAAACTCGTCTATCGAGTTGTCTATCACTTCCTTAAGCAGCACATAAGGGCCGTCATCCGCCATGCTGCCATCGCCCAGCTTGCCGATGTACATACCCGCTCGCGCGCGAATATGCTCCTGCCAGGCTAATGATTTGATGTCATCCTCCGTGTATTCTCCTGCCATATGTCGCTCCTCATTCTACCATAGTACTCTCCGCCTTGCAAGCAGTAAATGATATCATTACACATTCATTCGGCAGAGTTTGTTATATGAATTGCATGGAATATGAAAAAGTGCCCCCTCAGCCTTTCCGGAAGGTTGAGGGGGCGCGAGAACTGCTTAGGAAATTGGTTCAGATTATTTGCGGGGGGGGAATTCGTAAGTAATGCGGCCTGTTGAGGGGGTGAAAACGAGATAGGCATCAAAATTCTTGCCGCTTTTGTGGCTGACGAAGTCCTTGATGAGTTCTGTTTTGCCTTTGGTGAGGAGGCGGCCCACCACGTCTGCGGTGAGGGTTATACCACACATGGTGCGGGGGATGACGAGGGGCTTGCGGTTCTTACCATAGGTAAGGCCATCCACATGCCATGCCTCCTCTGTTTCCAAAAGCTCGTGCTCTCCTTTGCCTTTCACTTTGATGACACCGTGCCGTGTGGCTTTGGTGAGATCCTGCGCGGTGGCATCAGCCGCGGTGAACTTCTTGTCTGCTGTGGCCTTGCTGTCCTTCTTTCTGGGTTCGCGCGGGGGGAACTCGAAACCTACGGTTCCCTTGCGGGCATCCAAGGTGAGATAGGCATCAAAGGGGCGACTGGTGCGCTGGGAAATGAAACCGGTTATAAGCTCGCTCTTGCCTTCTGCTAATACTTTGTAGAGATGCTGAATCTCGATTTCTTTGCCCAGAATGGTCTTTGACATGGTGAAGCCGGTCTTACTGCCGGTTTGCTGGAATGCCGGCACGCTCCATTGCTTGTCATTTTCCTGAAGCTCGAGCTCACCCTGATTCATTACAGTGATGGTGCCGAGGTTGCGTTGTACGCCTGTGGAGGCCGGGGCAGCGGCCTTTCCATCGTCAAAGTAAAACTCAGCCTTCCATGCGCCGCCTTCCTTTTCCGGGGCCAGTAGGCGCAGCCCTGCCTTGAAGGGCTTGCCAAACTTAGAGCGGAAACCTTCCATGACGGGAAGCTCTTTCTTGCTGATGAGTTCTGCTAGCAGGTCGTCTCCCAGTCCGAGGCCTGCGTGGACTCGGCGAATGCGGAACTTGCATGCTGTGCATGATACGGCATCCACTCGGCTGCTCAGCGGGCTTTGTCCGCATGCCGGGCAGGGGATGTTTAAATCCGGATTTTTCCCATTACTCATGTATTCACGCACGGCATCCACAATATCTTTTGTGTACGTGCGTATATCCTTCATGAAGGATTCGCGGTCCAGCCTGCCGCTTTCCATGAGTTTGAGGCGGTATTCCCATTCGCCGGTAAGCTCCGGGCTGGAGAGGGTGCTGAGGCCAATCTTGCTGAGAAGGTCGATGAGGTCCATCCCGCGTCTGGTTGCGACGAGATCCTTGCCATCGCGCGCAATATATTCCTGAGTAAGAAGACCTTCAATGATAGCGGCACGTGTGGCGGGGGTGCCAAGGCCTCTTTCTTTCATGGCGTAGGCAAGCTCTTCGTCTTCCACGAGCTTGCCGGCGGTTTCCATAGCAGTTAGAAGTGTAGCTTCCGTGTAAGCTGCCGGTGCTTTAGTGTGGTCTTCCTGTGCGACGGCCTTTTCTGTGAGTACTTCTTCATTGGCAGCCACGGGGCATAGCTCGTCCTTTTTCTTGCGATCCGGGCTGGCGTAAAGGGCTTTCCATCCGGCTTTCAGCAGCACGCGGCCGTGGGTGTGGAAGTGGTCTTTTGCTCCGGGGCTGGATACGATGCTGGTGCGATCCGTATCTTCGTACTCCGCATTCGGTAGGAAGACTCCGACGAAACGCTGTACCACTAGCTGGAAAATCTTGGCGGCATCACCGCTGAGGTTGGTGAATTTACCCGTGGGGATGATGGCAAAGTGGTCACTTACTTTACTGCTGTCAAACACGCGCTTGCTGGGGCGAATGCGGTGGTTGTTCAGAATGTCAGCCGTGAAGGGCGCCATGGTGGGCATCTGCTCACCGATGGCTGCTACTGTTCGGGTGGCAATCTTCAGGTAATCATCTGGCAGGAACTTGGAGTCCGTTCTCGGGTAGGTAAGCACCTTGTGCTTTTCGTAGCACTCCTGAGCTATCTGCAGGGTGCGGCTGGCAGAGAAGCCAAAGCGATTGCTGGCCTCTTTCTGTAGGGAGGTGAGGTCAAAAAGAAGAGGGGCCGGCATGGAGACCGGTTTCTTGACTTCCTTTACAGTTGCCGGCCTGCCTTCACAGCGGCGGGCGATAGCTGCGGCTGTATCTGCATCCCAGAGCCTTTCTCTGGTGTGCTGCGGGGCGGTTTCATCCTTTTTCCATTCCGGGTCAAACCAGCGGCCTTCGTAGGTGCCGGCATGGGCTTTGAAGGTGGCGCGTACCTCGTAATATGTTTCGGGGGTGAATGCGAGGATATCCTTTTGGCGGGAGGCCAGTAGGGCGAGGGTTGGCGTTTGTACGCGGCCGGTGGGGGTGATATTAAAACCACCAGCGGCAGATTGCAGTACGGTGAGTGCTCTTGTGCTGTTCAGGCCAACAAGCCAGTCACTTTCAGAACGGCATACCGCGGCGTCCGCCAGATTCGTCATCGCGGCATCACTCTTCAGGGTGGCCCAAGCTTCCAGAATGGCGTCATCTGTCATGCTTTGCATCCAGAGGCGGCTGAGCGGCTTCTTAATTTTACCGTAGCGAATGATGTTACGGAAGATAAGTTCACCTTCGCGCCCGGCATCGCATGCATTCACGAGGGCTGTAACGTCCTTGCTGCGGGCGAGTTTGAGTACTTTTTTCAGGCGGTCAGCACTTTTGGTGATGGGCTCCAGTTCCATGCTTTTGGGCATGACTGGCAGGTAATCCATCTTCCAAGGAAGGCTCTTGCCGTCTTCTGTTTGCGGCTTTTTTTGCTCCACCAGATGACCTACGGCAGAGGTGATAATGAGCGTATCATTTACAAAGCTTCCTGTGCTGTCATCTTTGCGGAACTTGCCGGTCTTTTTGCCAAGTACCCTAGCCAAATCGCTGGCTACACTGGGTTTCTCGGCGATGATGAGCGTTTTTGCCATATAGTTAAACGGAAAAAGATGTGGATAACGGTGTGAAATCTGCGGCGCACTCTGCGCAGAGCGCCTTGCCTATCTATAGAATGACAAGAATTTTTCTTTCTTGTCAAGTTTATAATACGTCATTGAATAAAAATCGGACGTCTTATAGCGCTGTAATAGGTTTGCGGTTGTTCACGCGTGAATCGGGAATCCTGAACTTGACAAAGGAAAATGTGGTGAGTATAATAATCCCACTGGACGTATTATGGCAAGTTTTCTTTCAATGATATTCCGACGCAAGGGACAGGACCCCGTTACAGCCGGAAAACACGCAGTGCAGCGCCTGCTTTTGATGGCAGTGGCCGGCATAGCAGTGCTGTGTGCCCTTATCTTCATTCAGGCCAGTGATTCTACACTGGGCGTGTATCGTGTGTCGTGGATGGTTCTGTGCTCTCTGGCCGTTGTATATTATTATGTGCTTGGGCATCGCAAAGGGGAGCTAACAACGGGGCGTGCCGTGCTGTGCGTACTGTCTACCTTAGTGCAGATGAGTGTTATCTATCTGATAAACTGTGCATGGCTAAGGGTTCCCGGGGTGGATATATGGGACAAGCTACTGGTGCTTCCTTACATGCTGGCACCAGCAGTAACGGCGGTGCTGATTAATCGCTCCATGGGCGTGTATGTAGCTCTGTGCTGTTCGCTATTCGGTATAGTGTTTTTCCCGGCTTCGCATGATATTCAATTTACCACGGATTACGTGCTGCTCAGCTTACTGACCGGTGTGGTGGCGGTCTCCATCTGTGGGCATCTGCAGAAACGCCAGCAGATACTCTATGCCGGCTTCAAAACAGGCTTTGTCGTGTATGTGACGGTGCTGGGGCTGACTTCACTTCATGGAGGCGAGGCATCCCCGTTCGCTGATGGGGTGGATGTTTCTGCTCTTCTTATGGGGCTGCTGATGGCGGTAGGGGTGAACTTCCTGCTGGCTGTTATCGTGAACGGCGTGATGCCCATGCTGGAGAGTCTTTTCGGAATTTCTACTCACATCACCTGGCTGGAGTGGGCAGACATGAATCACCCTCTTCTTAAAAAGCTTCAGATAGCCGCGCCTGGTACTTTCCACCATAGTCTGTACGTACAGCGGCTTGCTGAGGCTGCGGCTGAGGCTATAGGGGCGGATGTGACCCGTGCCGGCGTGTGTGGTCTCTATCACGATATCGGTAAGGTGAAGAACCCTCAGTACTTTGCTGAAAATATTGTGGATCAGTCTATGTCTCCGCATGCTGATCTCACACCGGAAGCCAGTGCCAGAATTATTACCGGCCACGTGATTGAAGGTGAGCAGATGGCCCGCAGTGCTAAGCTGAACCCGCGTATTATTGATGCTATTCGTGAGCATCATGGTGTGACTACTGCATACTTCTTCTATCGCAAGGCGCAGGATCATTATGAGGCCGAGTATAAGAAGTTTCAGGATGGGCTTTCTGATACATGCCCGGATGAAGTGGATAAGTCCATTTTCTCCTATCCCGGGCCAATACCGCAGAGCCGCGAATCCGGTATTGTGAGCATGGCTGATGCTGTGGAGAGTGCCACTCGTTCCCTTCAGCATCCCACGGAAGATGATATCCGCAATATGATTGAAGGCATATTTAAGGGGCGTATTCTGGATGGCCACTTGCAGGATAGCGGCCTTACCTTGGGCGAGATTGCCCGCATGAAAGAGGCATTCTTCATTACTTTGCGTACGATGAATCACAACCGAATTGCATACCCAAAGGCCAAGCCTGGTGATGCGATGACTTTGCTGGCTGAGAAACGTGGCGCAGAGGAAAAGAATGCGGATAAGTAAGGTATGAAACAACAGCTGAGAAGCTTTCTGATGGTGCTCTCCTTCATCGTGGGGGGCATCTTGCACTCGGAGATTTGTGATTACGGCTGGCTGCTGCCTTTTGGAATTACCACGATGCTTTCCATCACTTTTCTGGGGCTGGACCTTTCGCAGATGAAACTGCGGTGGATGCATATGTGGGTGTTGCTCTCATTGCAGGCTGTCTGGGTGTTGGCATGGGCCGGGGCTCGCCTGCTGGGGAATCCGGTACTGGCGGAGGCTGTGTATTACTGTGGTGCGGCCCCCATTGCCTCGGCTGCTCCCATTATTGTGCACTTGCTGCGTGGGAATGTGGGCTTTATCACCACGGCGATGGTGCTCAGCCAGATTGTGTTTGCAGTACTCACTCCCTTTGTGCTGCCATTTATTGTGAGTTCTCCTGAGTTGAGCTACTCGGAGCTGATGTTGATGGTTGCCAGACAAATAGGAATCGTGCTGGGCGTACCGGCTGTGGTTGCCTGTGTGCTGCGGATTTTGTATCCTCCCTGTAAGGCGTGGTCCGCCAAGTTGAAGGATGTTTCTCTGGGAATCTGGAACTTTAACCTTATCGTTGTATCCGCTATTGGTACGCACCGAATCATCCAGATGGATTATACCCTTCTTGATATGTTGCCCATGGCCATAGGCGCTGTGGTGGTGTGCGCCATTGGTTTCATTGCCGGTTACAGGCTGGGGTATCCGGATTTAAAGCGCGAGTGTTCTCAGGCGCTCGGTCAGAAAAATACTATTCTTACATTGTACATAGCAGGGCAGGGTTATGCTACGCCGCTCGCATATATTGGCCCGGTTTTCTACGTGTTCTGCCATAATATGGCCAATGCTATCCAACTGTATCTTGCCGCACGTGAGCAGAAGCGTAATAACGTATCCGCTCCGTGATGGCTTCACAAAGGTAAATGCTTGAAATGTTCAGCGTCATGTTCCGTTGGAGAAACATGACGCTGAATTGATTTGTAACTTGTGGTTTAGCTTTCTTCAAGCAGCTGCGCTGCGACGCTCACGCACTGCTGGCAGGCTACTCGGGGTACGCCTCCTTTCAGGTCGCAGCACTTCCAAGCGCCGTTTTTAGCAGTGAATGCCTCCTTAAGCATCTCTGCCTTTTCAGGCGCCACGCAGATGGCTCCGTACAGAGCTCCGCACATGCCTTCAGGTGCGCGGCCTCCGCCGCAGGTTTTCATATCTTCCAGCAAGTCGTCTCTGCCGAAGGCTGCGCAGATGGTCTGTGCGCAATTATACATGCACGGCGGTTCACGGAAGGTGGAAAGTGCTTTTTCTGCTGCATTCATGTCTGTGTTACTTTGGGTATTAGATGAGGTGGCCCATGCGCTCTCGCTTGGTATCCAGATAGTGCTTGTTATCATCGTGAGCGGGGATGCTGATGGGCATCTGCTCTTCAATGCTGAGGCCGTGGCCGGCGAGACCCACGATTTTGCGGGGGTTGTTGGTGAGCAAGCGTAGTTTGCGCACGCCTAAATCGCGCAGAATTTGGGCGCCTACGCCGTAGTCTCGCAGGTCAGGGGCAAAGCCAAGCTGAATGTTTGCATCCACCGTGTCCAAGCCTTCTTCCTGAAGTTTGTAGGCGTGCAGCTTAGCGGAGAGGCCGATGCCGCGCCCCTCTTGGCGCAGGTAAAGCAGAATGCCTCCTTCTTCAGCGATGCGGCGCATGGCGGTGTGCAGCTGGCTGCCGCAGTCACAGCGGCGGCTGCCGAACACATCACCGGTGAGACATTCGCTGTGCACTCGGCAGAGGACTGGTTTTTCCGGGTCTATTTCGCCATGTACGAGAGCGAGGTGCGTTTGCCCGTCCACTTTGGAGTGATAGGAGTGGCACATGAAGTTACCATAATCTGTAGGAAGCTTCACTACCTCTTCTTTTTCAATGAGCGTTTCTGTGCGCTGGCGGTATTCGATGATTTGTGCGAGAGAGCAGGCTTTTAGTCCGTGCTTTTTCTGGAAGGTTCCCAGTTCGCCAAGGCGGGCCATGGTGCCGTCCTCCTTCATGATTTCACAGCATACACCTACCGGTTCCAGACCGGCGATGCGCAGCAAATCTACGGTGCCTTCCGTGTGGCCGGCCCGGCGGATGACGCCTCCCTCCACGGCACGAAGCGGGAAACAGTGCCCTGGCTGCACGAAGTCATCCAATGTGGCTCGGGAATCCGCGAGTTTCATGGTGGTGATGGAGCGTTCAAAGGCGCTGATACCAGTGGTGGTGCCTTCTCTGGCATCCACGCTCACGGTGAAAGCTGTGTGGTGCTTCTCCGTGTTATGCTGAGTCTGCATGGGTAAGCCGAGTGCGTCTACGCGCTCGGCAGACATAGGCACGCAGATGAGGCCGCGTGCGTGAATGGCCATGAAATTGATATTCTGAGGCGTGGCGAACTGACCTGCGCAAACGAGGTCGGCCTCGTTTTCTCGGTGAGGATCATCCGTCATCAGTACAAGCTTACCCATGCGAATGTCTTCCAGCACTTCTTCGAGCGGGTGATAGATGATGGGATCCGTGCCATCAGCCACCGGTACTTCCGTGGCAGGAAGAGCCGGCTCTTCCTTCTGTGGTGCTATGGAGGGCTGAGGCTCTTCCTGCAGGGGCTCTCCGCTCACTGCGGCATCACACTCGCAGATGAAGCTGTTCATGTCAAATACACCATTACGGGAGGAAAACTCAATGTTCTTCATGGTAAAGCTCAGTGATTTGAGGAAGGAGCACAACCGGCAGCGAGTCACTGCCGGTTGTGAAAAGCTGGTTATTTGTTCATTTTTGCCCAGGAATCGCGCAGGCCAACGGAGCGGTTGAATACGGGATGCTCTGCGCTGTGGTCATAGCGGTCTGCCACGAAGTAACCTGTACGCTCGAACTGGCACAGGAACTCAGCGGGAGCTGCTGCAAGGGACGGTTCCACCACAGCATCTTTCAGCACGGTGAGAGAATCTTCGTTCAGTGAGGCAAGGAAGCCGTCCGGGTTGGCATCCGGAGCTTCATCCTTGAAGAGTCGGTCGTACAGGCGAACTTCAGCCTTTACGCCGTACTTGACAGATACCCAGTGAATGGCGCCTTTGCAGCGGACGCCTTCGGGCGGATTTGAGCCGATGGTGCCGGGGAGAATCTCAGCATGCACTTCAGTGACGTTGCCTTCAGCGTCTGTCACGTGGTTGGTGCATACTACGCAGTAGCCACCACGGAGGCGCACACAGGCGCCGGGGCTCATGCGCTTGTACTTCTTGGGCGGCTCCACCATGAAGTCGTCACGGTCAATCCACACCTCGCGAGTGAGTGTGATTTTGCGGTTGCCCAGTTCAGGCTTCTCGGGGTTGATGACGACCTCCACCTCTTCCTCATGGTTTTCGGGAAGGTTCGTGAGCACGAGCTTCAGGGGATTGAGCACAGCCATGCGGCGCTCCGCATTCGTGTTCAGCTCGGCACGTACGGCGTTTTCAAGGCGGGCTACATCCGTGTTGCCGTTGAACTTGGTGATACCGACACCTTCGCAGAACTCCACGATGGCGGGAGCTGGGTAGCCACGGCGGCGCATACCGCAGATTGTGGGCATGCGGGGATCATCCCAGCCGGCCACATATCCTTCCTCCACCATTTGGCGAAGCTTACGTTTGCTCATGACGGTGTAGGTGATGTTCAGGCGGGAGAATTCGCGCTGCTGCGGGCGAGAACCGGCGGGAATCGGGCAGTTCTCGATGACCCAATCATAGAGAGGGCGGTGATTTTCGAACTCCAGCGTGCAGAGGGAGTGCGTGATGTACTCGTAGGCATCTTCCAACGGGTGAGCGAAGTCATACATCGGGTAAATGCACCAGTTATTGCCCGTGTTGTGGTGGTGGTCGTATGAAATGCGGTAGATCACAGGGTCTCGCATGTTCATGTTGCTACTGGCCATGTCAATCTTGGCGCGAAGCACGGCGCCACCCTCGGGGAACTTGCCGGCCTTCATGGCCTCAAACTGAGCGAGGTTTTCCTCCACGCTGCGGTCACGGTAAGGGGAGGGGGTGCCGGGAGTTACCAGATTGCCACGCTGGGCTCGCATAGTTTCTCTATCCTGCTCGTCCACATAGGCCAGTCCATTCTTAATCAGGTGAATGGCACACTCGTAGTAGAAATCAAAGATATCTGAAGCCCAGTACAGGTGCTCACCCCAGTCAAAACCAAGCCACTTGATGTCGTCCTGAATAGAGTTGACGAACTCGACATCCTCCTTGCAGGGATTGGTGTCATCAAAACGCAGGTGGCACACAGCACCAAGTTGGGCGTATTCCTTCGCAATGCCGAAATCAAGGCAGATAGCCTTGGCGTGGCCGATGTGAAGGTAGCCGTTAGGCTCCGGAGGGAAGCGTGTGATGGGGGTCTTGCAGTGGCCCTTTGCTAAATCACTTGCAATCCATTCACGGATGAAGTCTTTTCGCGTGTATTCCTCGTTCGTCATGCGCGCGATTCTACTCGTTTCATGAGCAGAATGCAAGCGCATTCCGTCGGCTGACGCATTTTATCCTCTGTCTAGACAGAGAAGGTTAAAAAAAGCGGCCGGAGTAGTTGCTCCGGCCGTGAGTTAAATGTGATAAGTCCTCAATCAGGCGAGGGTGTGCTTCTTGCGTGTGAACTCAAGCATAGCGAGCTGCTTTGCCAGCTGGGCAGCAAGGAATGTCTGCTCCTCACGGTCCAGTACGGTAGCACTGTTTCTCAGCGCTGCCCTCGCGCGTTCAATCGCTGTCTCCACAGCCGTTGGGTCAATTTCTGAAGCAACGAGAGCTGTGTCCGTTACCAGCAGCACGCTTTCAGATTCTACCTGAAGGAAGCCGCCTCCCACAAAGAGGCTGCGGGCTTCCTCCCCCTCAGGCTTGTAGGTAAGCTCGCCGTTGGCCACGGCGGTAATCATGTCCGCGTGGCCGGGCAGAATCTCCATCTCACCCGCCTTAGCCGGCAGCTGAATGGAGGTCACAGCCGCCTGCAAGGCGGTGCGCATGGGGGTGATGATTCTGAATTGTAAGGCCATGGTTATCAGGCTTTCTCTACTGTGTCAATGCCACCCTTCATGTAGAAGTTGATTTCAGGCACATCGTCCCACTTGCCGTCCAGAATCTCGCCGAAGCCGCGTACGGTCTCAGCCACGGGGACGTACTGGCCCTTGATGCCGGTGAAGACTTCAGCCACGCTGAAGGGCTGGGAAAGGAAACGCTGAATCTTACGGGCGCGGCTCACGGTGAGTTTGTCCGTGTCAGAAAGTTCATCCATACCCAGAATGGCAATCATATCCTGCAGGTCCTTGTAGCGCTGGAGGGTCTGCTGCACGCCACGTGCCACGCGGTAGTGCTCCTCGCCCACAAGCTCGGGGGCAAGGGCCTTGGATGTGGAGGCCAAGGGATCCACGGCGGGGTAAATACCCTGAGCCGCTAGAGCACGTTCTAGCACCACGGTGGAGTCCAAGTGAGAGAATGTTGTGGCAGGAGCGGGGTCAGTAAGGTCGTCAGCCGGCACGTACACGGCCTGCATGGAAGTGATGGAGCCCTTCTTGGTGGAGGTGATTCGCTCCTGAAGGCCTGCCATTTCTTCTGCGAGGTTCGGCTGGTAACCCACGGCGGAGGGCGTACGGCCCAGAAGAGCGGATACCTCAGAACCGGCCTGAGAGAAGCGGAAGATGTTATCAACGAAGAGGAGCACGTCACGGTTTTCCTCATCGCGGAAGTACTCGGACATGGAGAGTGCGGAGAGTGCCACGCGAAGACGTGCGCCGGGAGGCTCGTTCATCTGGCCGTAAACCAGAGCCACTTTGGAGTTCTCCGGATTCTTCTGGTCAATAACGCCGGATTCACTCATTTCCATGTAGAAGTCATTACCTTCGCGGGTACGCTCACCTACGCCTGCGAATACGGAGAGACCGGAGTGAGCCTTAGCGATATTGTTGATAAGCTCCATGATGAGCACGGTCTTGCCTACGCCTGCACCACCGAAGGAACCTGCCTTACCACCCTTCAGGAAGGGGCAGATGAGGTCAATCACTTTGATGCCGGATTCCAGCACCTCAGAGGAGGTGGCCTGTTCTTCCAGCGTAGGGGCTTCGCGGTGGATGGGATAACGCTTCACTCCATCCAGCTGCCCCTTTTCGTCCACGGTCTCACCGAGCACGTTAAAGATACGGCCAAGCACTTTGGGGCCTACGGGTACGGAGATGGGGGCACCGGTGTCCACCACTTCCATGCCGCGCTTGAGTCCATCCGTAGCGCTCATAGCAACGGTGCGGGCCCAGCCGTCCGTAAGGTGCTGCTCTACCTCGAGCACGAGCTGCTTGGGTTCACCCTCTACTACATAGTCAACGGTTAGAGCGTTGTAGATGGCGGGCATTTCGGACTGGGAGAAGTCGACGTCAACAACGGCGCCGATAATCTGCACGATTTTACCTGTGTTCATGATTGGGAAATGATATGTTTGAAAATGATTGATGTGTGGAGCGTACGTTTACTCCATAGCCTTCATGGCGGTGGTGATTTCGAGAAGTTCGTTGGTAATCTGAGTCTGGCGGGCCTTATTGTATTCGAGCGTAAGCTCGCCGATGAGCGTCTTAGCGTTTTCGGTTGCGGCCTTCATAGCGACCATTCGGGCAGAGTGCTCACTGGCTTTGCCTTCCAGAATCATCTGAACAAGTAGATGGCCGAAGTACAGCGGCAGGATGGAATTCAGCAGGGCCTTGGGTGAGGGTTCCAAAAGGAAGTTTGAGGTGCCATCATCTTCTTGCTCATTTTGCTCGGCTACCTTCAGCAGTTCTTCTGTTGTAATGGGCAGCAGGCTCGTTATTTGCGGGCGCTGCACCATGATGTTGATGAACTTCTGGTATACGACTCGAACGCTCTTGTAGGTGCCGTCCATGTAGGATTTGCGCACGAAATCGAAAATGGGTTTGAGCTCAGGTTCTTCCACTGTTTCGCCGATGGCGAATGTGGCAGCAAGCTTGCGGCCGCAGCGCGTGAGCTGGCTATTCAGCTTGGTGCCGATAGTGACGTAATCCGCCTCCTGTGGGCAGGAGGTGAGTACTTCTCGGAGCAGGTTGGAGTTCAGGCCGCCGCACAGGCCGCGGTCGGTGCTCACTACGATGATGAGCTCTTTGCCGGTGTCGCGCGTCGCCATGAGGGAAGCGGCTGTGCCGGTTATGGTTTCCTGCAGGTGCTTGAGCACTCGGGCCAAGGCGCTCATGTAGGAGCGCCCCTGAATGGCCAAGTCCTGCGCGCGGCGCATCTTGGCGGACGCAACCATTTGCATCGCTTTGGTGATCTGCGATGTGTTGCGTACCGACTTGATGCGGCGCTTAATGTCTCTGAGGTTAGCCATGGGGGATTACTTCGTCAGGCGGGATTTGAATCCGGTCATGAAGGCCTTGAGCTGCTCGTCGATTTCGGGAGTAAGCTCTTTCTTTGCTTCGATGTCTGCCATCAGGCCGGGCTGGTTAGTGGTGGCCTCTTCTTCCATTTCTCGGCAAACTTTCTGCACGTTCTCTACGGCCACATCATCGAGGTAGCCCTTCTGGATGGCGTAGAGGTCAATGACTTCGATGCTGAGGCTCTTGGGGTTGTACTGGCCCTGTTTGAAGAGCTCTACGATACGGCGGCCGCGTTCCAGCTTAGCCTTAGTGGCGGCGTCCAAATCAGAGCCGAACTGGGCGAAGGCCTGAAGTTCTTCGAACTGAGCGAGGTCCAGTTTAACGGAACCGGCGAGCTTCTTCACAATCTTGGTTTGAGCGGAAGAACCTACGCGGCTTACGGAGATACCTACGTTAATGGCAGGGCGGACACCCTGATAGAAGAGGTCGGTATCCAAGAAAATCTGACCGTCCGTGATGGAAATGACGTTTGTGGGAATGTAAGCGGAAACGTCACCGGCCTGTGTCTCAATGATGGGCAGGGCGGTCAGAGAACCACCCTTACGGCCGCCTTCGCTGTTGATGCGGGCTGCGCGCTCCAGAAGGCGGCTGTGCAGGTAGAACACGTCACCGGGGTATGCCTCACGGCCGGAGGGTCGACGAAGAATAAGGGATACCTGACGATAAGCTACAGCGTGCTTGGAGAGGTCATCGTACACGATGAGCGCGTCCTGACCCTGATCCATGAAGTACTCACCCATGGCGCAGCCGGCATAGGGAGCAAGGTACTGCATGGCGGCGCTGTCAGAGGCGCTGGCTACCACGATGATGCTGTAGGGCATGGCGCCGCTTTCCTCGAGCTTGGCAACAAGGCGGGAGATAGTGGCGCGCTTTTGGCCGATGGCTACATAGATGCTGTAAAGGGGGCGGTGGCCGGGCAGCTTGCCTTCCTCGGCGAGCTTATTCTGACGGGCCTGAGAAATCATCGTATCCGTCGCGATGGCGGTCTTGCCGGTGGAGCGGTCACCGATAATGAGCTCACGCTGGCCTCGGCCAATGGGAATCATGGCGTCAATAGGCAGAATGCCGGTCTGAACAGGCTGGTTCACGCCTTCACGGGAAATAATACCGGAGGCAATTTTTTCCACCGGATAGTAAGCGGCAGCGGTGATGGGTCCTTTGCCGTCCAGAGGGTTGCCAAGGGTGTCCACCACGCGGCCGAGCAGTCCGGGGCCGACGGGCACCTGCAGCAGGCGGCCTGTCGTCTTGCAGGTATCGCCTTCTTTCAGGGCGTTGCCGCTGCCGATAAGCACAGCACCTACTTCGTTTTCTTCCAGATTCATGGCCAGCCCCATGACGCCGCCGGGGAACTCAATCATCTCATTGAGCATGGCGTTGCTCAGGCCTTCGATGTGGGCTACGCCGTCACCGATGGCTTTAATGGTACCCACGTTTTCCGATATGGTGGCTGCGGTGGCGTTGCGAATCTGTGCTTCGAGTTCTTGTACGATGTTGCTCATACGCTTGTGGTGATTTATTGAAAATTGATGTTATGGAGAGAAATGATGAAGAATTAGCAGGAAAGAAGTTTTTCCAGACGTTGGATGCGGGTGCGGACGGAAGCGTCCGTCACATTATCGCCCACGCGCACTGTCATGCCGGCAATGAGGGAGGGATCCGTAACCCACTTGTAATGCAGACCGGGATGGCGGGCATTCAGCTTAGCTTGAATGGCTGTTTTTTCGGTATCTGTCGCGGGGACGGCTGTGGTGATGGTGGCTGTGTGGCGTGCGACTTCCAAGCGCACCAGCTCGGTGAGAGCTTTAAGGATAGCAAGATAATTGCGCGGTTTTTCAGTGCAGAGGGAGGTGGCCACGCGGCGCACGGTATCCTCCTGCAGCCTTCCATCAGGGGCCATGCAGAGGCGCATGAGGCGGCGGGCCTGAGCCTGTGCTTCCTTGGTAATCTTCATGATGATACGAAAAGGTGAATGGCTGATTTACAGCTGGCGGATGGCTTCTTCGTTGATGGCGCGGTGGTCGGCTTCTGTCAGTACTTTGCCGGTCACTTGAGCTGTGGCCGCAGCCACGAGGCGGGCGAACTCACCCTTGAGGGCATCTTTTTCACGCTGGGTGTCCAGCTCCGCCTGTGCGCGGGCGTTATCAATGATGGTACGGGCTTCTGCTGCGGCCTTTTCGCTGAGGTCGGCCTGAAGCTTGGAGGCCGTCTGGCGTGCATGCTCTACTTCTTTCTTGCCTTCTGCGTGAGCATCAGCGAGGATTTTCTCGCCGGTTGCCTTCACCTCTGCCAGCTCTTTCTGGCTGCGCTCATGCATGAGCTCACCCTCCTGAATGCGGGTGCGGCGCTCTTCAAGCTGCTTCATGATGGGCTTTACACCGAAGAAAACGACGACCGCCACCAGAATCGCGAATGCGATGAAGTGGGCAATAAAAATGTCTGTATGCAGGCCGAACTTGGAGGCCATTTCCTGTAAGCTGGCGGCGACTATCGGAGTGAACATGGTTGATGCGCGAGTTTGTGTGTAAATGGATAAGGAGAAAATAGGAAGCGGCGGCGCCGTTCTCCGCGGCGCCGCCGGTAATGGGCTTAGCCCATGAAGATGGCTACGAATGCCACACCTTCCACGAGAGCGGCAAGAATAATGGAGATAATGAGCACCTGAGAGAAGGCACCGGGGTTGCGGCCGGCGGATTCAGCGGCCTTCATGCCGATGAGGCCGATGCCAAGGCCGGCACCGAGAACGGCGATGGCGGACTTAAGCGGGGTCAGGTCAGTACCTGCTACTGCGTCAGCGATTGTCTGGAGCATAGTGTGTAATGTTTTGTTTGTTGTTTAGTTTTTCTTCCGCCTGCCGTCACGTCTTTGCTGCATGATTCGGCGCGGCGGGAAGGGGTTAGTGCGCGGCTTCTTCATCGCCTCCCACCTGCGTCTTCAGGAACAAGGCGGTGAGCATGAGGAATACCAGGGCTTGCACAAAGCCGACAAGCAGCTCCATGCACATGAAAGGAAGCATGGCGTACCAGCCGATGGCGCCCATCTTTTCCAGAATGGCTTCGCCGGCGTAGATGTTACCGAAAAGTCGGGCTGCGAGTGCCACAGGACGCACGCAGATGGAGAGAAGTTCAATGAGACCCACGAAGAAGAAAATGGGCATGAGCGCGTACTTCAGGAAGCCGGTAAGGCCGCCCTTTACGCCGAAGATGTGGCCGAGGAAGTGCTTAATGCCTTGCTCCTTAATGCACCAGATGAACCAGAGAATGGCGTAAAGGAAGCCGAGGAAGAGGGTGACGTTCAAGTCCGCATTAGCGCCGCGGAAGATAGGCTGTCCATCATAGGTGATTTCGCCTACACCGGGAACGAGGCCCATGTAGTTGCTGGTGAGAATGAGCAGGAATACCGTGGCAAAGTACCAGAAATACTTCTTGGTAAGTTTTTTGCCAGCCAGACCTTCGATGAAGTTGTAGAGGGTTTCAAATACCCATTCCACAAAGTTCTGCAGGCCGCTGGGAATGCGCTGCATCTTGCGGGTGGCAAGGCGAAGCACCACCACCAGTACAAGAACTGCCAGGGAGAACATTATCAAAGAGTTATTAATGGGGATGGAGTGCCCCTCCCAGAAGGGAATATCGATACTCCACAGCACCGGAGCGTCCATAGTTAGCCCCTCATGGTGCTCCTCAGCCCCCACCAGCCCGCCGGAAAGCAGGGCCATCGCAGTCATTTTCTGTACAATGCTCTTCATCGTCACTTTTACTAATCTATCACTCGAGCGTTGTTCCGTCAAGCAGGAAATTGTGTTAAAGCTGAGAAGATACAAAATAATTTGGCGTAGTGTCAATAAATGCGGCACAGGGCAGCAGTTGTTAAGCTCAGATGCGCTTTTTTTGATGTCGGGCCCTATGGCTGAAAGTGAATTTTTTGGATTGCCGTTGCCGTCACGGCTTTGCCATTTCTTCTGGCGGGGGTGAACTTCCAGTGTGAGAGAATGTGGTTGCGAGCCGTTTCCGCAAAAGCCGGGTGGCTGGAGCTGATAATCTCTACAGAAGTAGGTTTGCCTTCCGTATTAATATGGATGCGTAGCTGGACGAGCCCCGTGCGGCGGGATGTTCTGAGCGCTGAAGGATAGGCCGGGGATGGTGTGCTCAGGGGGGCAGGTGGGGTGTATGTATCTTGTTCTTGATGAGGTGCGGATTGTTGGGGCGCCTGCCGGCGGGATGTTGCGTCGGCTAGTTTTACCGGGGGCTCTGGTGCTACTAGTTCGGCACTGAGCAGGAGGGGTAGCTCTAGGATGGATTCGATATGTTCTTCCTGTTCCGGGAAAACCTGAGGTGCCTCCTGAGGTTGAAGGAAGATGACGCTTTCACAGTGGGGCTGTATTTCTATGAGGGGAAGAGCTGCCATGCTTAGCTCACAAGGTGAAGCCTCTGTTTTTTGAGGGGGGGTGAAAGTTGCCTGTATAGTTATTCCTGTTTGTTCGCAGGGGGGCCATTCCGTGATATAGAAGCCTGCTGCTGCCAGCGCGCCTGTCAGCAGCAGGGTTACGGAAAGTGCCGGAAGCGGATTCTGTTGTGGCCTACGAACTTTCATCACTGTGGTGAAATCCAGATTTGGTGCGACTCTGCCACATCATATGGTCCCGCATAGTGCGAGGGAATGTGCACATGCCGCCATGCTGCGATGTTGGCGCGGTTTTCCATCCAGCCGGGTAACCAGATTGCCTCTTGAAATATCAGCTTATCCATGTGGGCGCAAGCCGCCTCTGCCTGTTCTCGTGTTTCGGCGTTTTGCAGGGAGGCGATAGCCGCATCCGCTTTCTGGCTTTGGAGGTGGAAGGGGGATTGTTCTGCCTGAGAGTGGAACTCGCTGTAATCGGGCACGGGATAGCCCGGCATGGTAGCCCAGAATGTCATCTCGTGGGTGCCGTTTTTGAGCTGTTCGCTGAGCGTTTGCCACGGGAGCGGCTCGGGGATAATTTCTGCTCCGCAGGCCGCTGCGCTTTGGCAAAGTACCGTGGCCAGTAGGTTTAGTTTGTCGGATGGCGTGAAGCTGAAACGTACACTTAGCCTGGTGCCGTCCGCTTTCCGCAATATGCCGTCAGGCCCGCATTCAGTATAGCCGGCACGGGCAAAGCATGCGCGGGCATTTTCCGGAGAGTAACGGTATTGCTCTGTGCTATGCTGCAGGCGGCGGTAACCGGTGGCAAACTGCGGAAGTCTGCCTGCATATCCGCGGAAGAGGATGTCAATCGCGCGGTCCATGTCCATGGCGTGCATGAGTCCGCGGCGTAGCTCTGTATCATTCAGTCGAGATGCGTTCAGTGCGATTCCGTAAGGCGGCATCGGATTATCTATTCTCAGGCTGTGCAATATGATCCTGCCATCCTCTGCGGCCGGTTCTCCTTCCGGTTTGCTGTGCCATGCTGTGACGTTTCGCGTTTGGACTAGCTCCAGATGGCCTGCGAAGAATTTTTCCCACACCTGCGCTTCATCAGTGAGGAAATGGTGTTCTATTCGCTCTGGATTATGAGTGTAACGGAATCCCGGTAATTCTGCGGCCCACCATTGGGGCACTTTTTGCAGGACGATGAGCCGGCCACGCTGAATGCGTTCGATGGTGTAGGCGCCTGTCGTTGGGGGGATGCGCTGAGCGTAATGCTCCGCGTAATTAGCGCCAAACTCAGCATAGAAGCCGGGCTCAGCCGGCCACAGCTGTCGGGAAACGGACAGTGCGGGTTCAATTCCCACCGGGACTGCGATTGCTTCAACTACTTCATCTCCGTATATCCTCAGCTCCTTAATGGTGAGGTTAGTGCCGGTTTTGAGGCGGAGGAGAGTACCGAGCGCGAAGTCCCTCGCTCTCACCGGGCGGCCGTTGGAGTAGCGGGCATTCGGATTCAGGCGGAAGAAGACGCTGTTACCCTGTACACACCAAGCTTCGGCGAGGCCTGCCATTTCTTGTCCTGTGGAAGGATGCTCCCATACCAGCGGCACATCTATTCTTTCAAAGAGATTGTAGTGAAAGAATTGGGGCGTGGGACTTCCGAATGCGAGGAAGTTTGCCGGGAAGGGGCCGGCATTGCTCAGTCGGAGGGTGCCGCCTTTTACTGCTTCCGGGCTTCCGACGGGCGGTGCCTCTGAGCCCTTCTGCCAGGAGAGCTCAGAGGGTAATGATTCGATGCTACACATGCCGATTTTGATGCCGGGGGCGGCGGCAAGCTGCTCTTCGAATCCCTTGGGGTAATCTGCGGGCGGAAGTAAAACAGCTTCAGGCGCTTGAGTGGATTGTTCCGCGTGTGGTGAGGCGTGGTGAGCTAGCCATACAAGCAGAACGAGCATGGCAAAAAGCCAGAATATGTAGCGAATATATTTCATCGTCAGAATTCAAGTGTGCAGCCCCCATAAACAGCTGTTCCAGGAGAAAGCATGGAGCAATCCGGGCTGAAGTTTCCTTCCGTGACGAATTTCTGGTTGGTGATGTTCTCCACGCGAAGATGAAGGGTGAGATTTTCATTGACCTGATAACGAGCGAACCATCTCAGGCTGTAGTAGCTGTCTATATGGGCGGGGGAGTTGCCCTCAAAGTTGCTGCGGCCTGCCGCTGCCACGAGGCCAATTCCTGTGGTGAAGCCTTCAATGGGTGTGGTATGCAGCTCTGCGGACCATGTTTGGCGGGAGGTCCAGGGGATTTGACTGCCATCAGCTGTTTTGGGCGAGGTGTAAGTCCAAGCCAGCTTGTAACCAGTATTCCATGCCTGTTCGATAGTTCCTTGCAGGGCGAGCTCTGCACCGAGGATGGTCCAGTGTCCGGAGTCGTTCCGGTAGGTGGCATCTGTTGGGCTGGTATAAACTGTGGTGATGGCATTTTCTCGCCGCTGCCAGAAGCCAGTGATGCTCAGGGTATGGCCATCGGCGATGTCATGTTCCAGTCCGATATCAGCGCTGATGCTGTGCTCCACTTTCAAATCCGGGTTGCCATGGTAGGTGGTTCCCCAGCTTTCCGTGCTGCTATTGCTACGTTGGAAGGAGCCGGGAGCGCGGTATCCTGTGCCGGCAGAGGCTGTGAGGCGGCTTCGCTCGTCGTTGAAGCGGTAGGAAGACGAGGCCCTCACAGTGAACTGAGGGTCGTACAGATTGCTTAGCTCGAGTCTGGCGGCTACGGAGTTGCTCAGGTATTCAACAGGGCTGTAAATATGCTCGGCAAAGAATGCGTAGGTGTTTTCCAGATTGGCATCCGTACCGATGGTTTGTCCGGATGAATGCACGCTGAATGCACTGCGATTCCATGCGAAGCCGCCGCTTGTCGTCTGGTGTGGGCACCACTTCCAAGCATTGCGCCATTCCAGCTGAATGTTGCGTAAATCTTGGCAATAACCGCTGCCGAGTGTCGCATCATACCCGTAATACCCTGCCATGAGGGAGCTGCTCAGTTGCTCATGAAGCTGAGTTGTCCATTTAAGCGTCAGAAGATTGGTGCGAAAGCTGTAGCGGTAGTATGATTCGGCTATTCCGCCGTTGTACCAGTCATGGTACAACCCGGTATAGCCATATTCGGAGTCTTCTCTACGATAGGTGAGGGTGATGCTTTGGTTTTCAGTGGGTTCCCAGTCCAGTCTCAGAGCTTCATTGAAGCTTTCGTATTCGCCGCCATTGCGCGCAGCGGGGCGCATGCCGTTTGCGAAGCTGATATCGTTATCCGTGCGGCTGAATGAGGAAGAGATGTAAAAACGGAGGGCGTTCTGCTGCCCCTGAGCCGCGGCTCTGGCTGTGTAACTGCTATGGCTGCCGGCTTCTTGGAAGAGGGAAAGACTAGGGGCTCCTTCTCCTTTAGGTGTTTCCATGAAGATGACGCCTCCCATGGCTCCTCCGCCGTAGCATGCGCCCTGACTGCCTTTGAGGATTTCCACGTTCCCTAGTGAAAATAAATCTGTTCGGGCCATGGTATTAGCCGTGAGAAGCCCACTGCCACCGGTGTTGAAAATGCGCATGCCATCCAGAACGGGCAGGGTGGCGGTATCACTGCTCATGCCGCGGATGGCGGTATTAGCCACGTTCCCTCGTTGATTTGCCCCGCCGCCGGGCTGGATGCTGACTCCCGGCACGCCCGTGAGCGCTTCTGCCAGGTTGTGAATCCCTTGTTTTTGAAGTGCCGGTACATCCAGTACGCTGACGCTTGCACCGGTAGCATCTCGTGGAATATCCAGCCCCCTGTGAGCGCTGACGGTAATGGGAGAAAGCTCAGTTTCTTGAGGGTATTGCTGAGCGTAAGACGGGAAGCTTGCCACGGAAAAAAGAGCAAGCACGGCAGTGGCTCCGCAAATGGGAGCGGTATTCTGATGTGTCATTTGTATGTGTGTCGTGCAGGCGGTGCAACGCCGCCCTGTTCGGACGATACTCCTCGGCTGGTATTCCGACTGAACCTTGCTGCTCAGAGTGAACAGCAGGTAACACGGTTGCGGCACAGCGGCAGATTCTCACTGCCTTTCCCATCTATTTCCTGCGGCATCGTCACCGCCTCCGGGAGCTCTTCTTCTGTATAGAGTTACAGAAGTTCGGGATTATTAAAGCATAGTAGGTATATGATTGCAAGCATTATGTCCGTTAGGACATATCTTGCTCTTGCAAAAATGGGGAAAAAGTGATATAGTGCGTCCATGCAGACTGCATGTACCAAGGAGGAACTGCGCGCACTACTGGCACCTGTGCGTGGAAAACGCATCGTTCTGGTGCCTACCATGGGAGCCCTGCATGAAGGGCATGCCACGCTGATGCGACAAGCTCGTATTCTGGCCGGCGATGAGGGACGCGTGGTGGCCAGTGTGTTCCTGAATCCGGTTCAGTTTGATAATGCCGGCGATCTCGCGGCTTATCCGCAAACTCCTGAGGAGGATTTAGCTACTTGTCGTTCCTGCGGCGTGGATGTGGTGTTCATGCCTACGCCTGATGTGATGTACTGCGCGGATCGCTCCATCACGCTGGAGGAAACTCATTTGTCTACCGTTCTTTGCGGTGCCTGTCGTCCCGGACATTTTGCCGGGGTTTGCTTGGTGGTGAATAAACTTTTCAATCTCGTTCAGCCCACGGATGCTATCTTTGGTAAGAAGGATTACCAGCAGCTGGCCATCCTGAGACGCATGGTTCGTGATTTGGATATCCCCATCACTCTGCACGGCGCGGAAATCGTGCGTGGCGAAGATGGCTTGGCTCTTTCCAGCCGCAATGTACGCCTCACTCCAGCTCATCGCGCTGCCGCTCCCACGATATATCGCGCCCTGAAGGCGGCTGCTGAGGCCTATGCAGCGGGAGCTTCTGCTGATGCTGTATGCCGGAATGTTCGCAGCGAGCTGGAGGCGATTGATGGTGTGCGCCCGGATTACGTTGAGCTTGTGGATGCTGAGAATTTGCACGCCGTGACTGATGAAAAACGTATGGCCCTGTTGGCCGTGGCTGCATTCTTCGGAGAAGTGCGCCTGATAGATAACATCGAACTGACTCGAAACGTATGATTATAGCTGAAAATCTTCACCGAAGTTATGCAATTGGTCAGAAGACTGTGGAAGTGCTGCACGGGCTGAGCCTTCACATCAAGCGAGGTGAAAGAGTGTTCCTTTGCGGCCCTAGTGGCGCCGGTAAAACTACACTCATGTACACGCTGGCAGGGTTGGAACAGCCACAGGAAGGCCGAGTGCTAGTGGCCGGGGAGGATATTTACGCGTTGAATCTCCGCCGCCGTGCTCTCTTCCGCAACAAGACCATGGGGTTCATTTTCCAGAACTACATGCTCATGCCGGAACTTACCGCGTTAGAGAATGCTTCACTGGCCACTGCTATTGCCGGCCGTGAGGCTACTGAGCGTGTAAAGGCTCTTCTGGAAAGAGTGGGGCTTGGTGACCGCATGGACCATCTGCCCAACGAGCTTTCCGGTGGTGAACAGCAGCGTGTGGCTATCGCCCGTGCTTTGGCTCATGACCCTGAGCTGATTTTTGCTGATGAACCTACCGGTAATCTTGATTCTCGCAATGGGTCTCAGATTCTAGATCTTCTCTTTGGTCTTGCCGAGGAGAGTGGGAAGACTCTGGTGATTGTTACCCACGATGCCCAGATAGCTGAGCGAGGTGACCGCACGCTCATTATTCGTGATGGCGTCGTAGCCGGTTAAATTACATCTAGCAATTTTGAAAAGAATCACCGCCACTTTCCCATTTTGGATAGTGGCGGTGATTCTTTTAAAGCTTTTTGTAAGCTGCTCTTAGAAGGGGAGTTCGCCTTCTGTGGGTACCCACGCTTCTACGCTGCGGCCTGAAGAAGACTCCTCGGGTGCGCTGATGGTGCTGCCACTTGTCGTATCCACAACCGGAGCTCCGGAAGTGGGTTCATAACTTTGAGACGTAGGAGCAGCGGGTTGAGGTGTGGGGGATGATTGTGTGGGCGGTACCTGCTGTATGGTGCCGGCCGGGGTGCTGCCATTGCTGTCAAAGTCTGACATATCCACGAGCTCTTCTTCACCGAAAGCATAGCGCGCTAGGCGGGGAAGGTTGGTCTTTACAAGATTGCGGATGGGGATGGTAATTTGTCCTTCGGGAGAGCGGAGGGTAATCATCTGCCCCTGCACGCGGTAGATGTAGGCATCTCTCAGGGAGGAAGACCCGCGCGTGGTGGCGGCATCACCGATGGACATGCCAGGCAGCAGGCTCAGCGCAATGCTGTGGTACTCGCGGTCCGCCGTGCGGATTTGGTGCTGCATGGCCAGAATGCTGTTTTTATTATTGGCGATAGATTGTTCTATTGCAGAGCATTCGCTGAGAATTTTGCCCAGTTCATTGCGGAGGTGATTAAGGCTTGTCTGCATGGCAATCTGCTCATCTGCAAGGTTGTAGGCCTCGATGAGTTCGGCTCGTTCTCTCTGCAATCGCTGGTTTTCCTGAAGTGCAATTTCCATAGCAGAGGGCACGCGGTAGATATCCATCTGCTGTTTAATGTACCAACCACCTGCTCCCAGTATGGCCAGCAGAATGACGACTAGCAGCGTGTCAAACAGTACGGAAAAGGCGCCGTATTGTTTCTTTTCTTTAGCGGCCGACTCTTTGGGCTTCGGTTTGTCTTCTTTTTCCGGAGCTTTTGTTTCATCCTTTGTTATTGCTTCTTCGGCAGGAGGGGATACCTGTTTCTCCTTGCTTTCTTCCGGGGATTTTTCTTTCTCCTGTTTAGCGGGATTGGGCTGAGCTATTGTTACCGCTTTAGTGTCGGTATCGTTTTCTTTTAGTGGCACTGCCTGAGCGGCTTTGGGACGCGGACGGAATTGAATTTCGGCGAAATCCTCGTCTTCAGGGGTGATATTTCGGCTGGAAAGGCTCATGTTGTTCAGCTTTGGTTTGCCGCGGCGCGGCTCTTTAAGTCATCAAAAGTGGCACGGAACTGGTTCCACCGGGCCTCCAGTTCAATATAACGCAGTTTAGTGGCCGTTTCTTGGCGGCGCAGCTCTTCTTTGCGAGCGAGTGCTTCCCTCACATTGTTTCGACTGGTCTCAATCTGCTCTCTGAGCCCGGGTGTAATCTCGCCAGCCTGTCTTATTCTCTGGCGCATGGTGGCGATTTCTTCTGAAAGCTTCTGGTTGTGAGATTCTACAACACGCTGGCGCTCAAGGTCAGGGGCCTGAGGCTTACAGCTGGTGCTCGTTAAGCAGAGCACAGCTGATATAACTGATAGTACTATACTAAAAAATTTCACGCCATCTATCATGCGCTATCAGTCAAGCGGCGTCAAGCTTGTTTTGCGTCACAATTTGCCAGCAGAGAGCATCTCTCGTGCTGCTGACCATAGCGCTGCTAGTCTCAATACTGCCTCATCCGCGGCGGGTGTTAGGTGTAAAAGGTCAGTCTCTGTAAACCAGCCGAGGTCATCAGATTCATCAGATATCACGAAGTTTTCGTGCTCTGCCTGCAGGATGTAGCGAATGTCATAGTGCAGGTGTTCGGGCTCGCCGGTCTGCGGCCTCGCCGGTATGGTGTGAATGTCTACATCATAAATATCCGCGCTGAGTGGAATCAGCTGCGGTATGCCGCTTTCCTCCTGAGCCTCTCGTATGGCGACTCTCAGTACATCTCCATCCCCATCCGCATGCCCACCCGGTTGTACCCAGAGTTTCAGCTTGCGGTGGAGGGTAAGTAAGGTTTTGTCTCCCTGCTTGTTTACAAGCCATGCTGAACCTGTGATGTGGCCGGCAGTGTGGCTACGCTCAAAACAATCCGGTGTTTGTAGCACAAAATCGAGCACTTGTCGGGCAGCGTGTGTTCTTGCTGGATGATTTTCTATATAACGAATCAACTGTTGGCAAAGAGGCAAACGCTTGTCTTGGGGAAGCTTCATGGGGGTATTGTACATTACCTCTGTTAAATTGCAAGTTCGGGATGAAAAAATAAGGCATGTTGTAGTGTATGCTTGACATGAAGCCTCCATAAGCTATAATAATTAGCAAGTTCATATGGCTGTCCGATTTAGAACCAGAAAAGATGTTAACAGGTTGCTCGCCAATGCCAACCGTCGCCTAAAAATTTACGCTCTTTCTTTAGCGGCAGGTTTTGTGGTTCTCTTAGCTATTGTTTTTTGGGTGTCCAAGATATTTCTTGAGCGTGAAACGGAGACTACATTCCTTGTGTACCAGCCCGAAGCTGAAGAAACTCAGGATGCCCCGCGCCCTAGGGAGCTTTCCAGTAATGTCCGCGTAGCTGCTCCGCAGATGGATATTATCGTGGCTGATTCTGCTTCGGATGTATCGTTTATGACCTCTGTAGAGATTGATACAGAAGGTCTTGTGATGGATGGTAATGCGCTGGCGGAGGGGATTGGCGGTGATGGTTTGGGGGAAGGTATGGGTGAAGGCGGTGGTTCCGGTCTTGGCTCTTCCTCACGCACCGATAACGCCTTTGAAGGCCGTTTTTGGGATTTTAAGCGCACACCTAATGGTGGAGATTCTCGCCTTCGTGACGTTTCCGGCAATCGTCAGGTTCTTTCCTTGCTGAGCCAGTTTTACAATGGAGGCTGGAATACAACGACGTTTTCTCCGTACTGCGAATCTCGTACCAGACTGTATGCGTCCTGTTTCTACCTCCCTAATTGTATGGATCAGGAGGCCTCTAATGCTTATGACCCTGAGGGGCGTATGCACCTGAAGCCCAGCCGCTGGGTTGCGTTGTACCGCGCTCGAGTGCAGGCTCCCAAGAGTGGACGTTTCCGTTTTGTGGGGGCTGGTGACTCTGTGATGGCTGTACGTTTTGATGGAAGAAACGTGCTGGCATGCGGCTTCCATAATCTGGCTACTGCTGAATGGAATGGCTTGCACGTGATTTCTAATCCCAGTGCTCTTCAGGGGAGAGAGATTATTGATTATCAGTCCTGCGATTTCTGGAACGAACAGTTTGGTGGTTTCGTTGCGGGTGAACCATTCGAGGTGCGGGCCGGTGAATGGTATGAAATGCAGGTGCTGGTGTCTGAAATTGGTGGTGGTAACTTCGGTTTTTGCCTGTTGATTGATGACATGGATGAGGAAGGTGGTAAAACTTCCGAGGATGGTAAGCCCCTGTTCCAGTTGTTCCGTACGAGTTTCATCGAGCCTCGCGCTGCGGAAGTATATGAAACAATTAAGTACAAGGACATGGAGCTTGCCACAGATCCGCCCTATGATGCTGATAGCTCAGTATGGGTGGCTCGTCCGTTGAATGTGGGCTCTCGCGGAAAATAAGTTCTGTCACGATTTGGTGTTGGCAAAGAGAGTTTAATATGCTATAAGATTCCGGAACCTTTTAGGAACGAAGCAAAAACACCAAAAATTACAGAATTATGCAGAAGGGGAATTTTAGCAAGTTGGGAACTGTTGTGGTCAGAATGCTCGCGCTGGGCTTTTGTGCATGCATGCTCAGTTCCTGCAGTACCGTTACAAACTTGTTAAGTTACCTGTTATCATTACCCTTCAGAATCATTGATACTGTACTCTGATGATGAATATGAGTGGTAGGAGTGGGGTTTTTGTTCTGCTTGCACTGTTCTGCATGGTGCTTAGTGCCTGCCAACAGCAGTTCCCGAGTGGCCGCAGTCTTGGCCTGCGTGATTATCCGGATGCTGTGGTGCACATCAGCCAGGTGGATCCGGCTTATAGAGCTTATTTCGCAGCGCAGCACGGTGCTTCTTTTTCTCTCAGCGAGCAGAGAAGAGCGTTTTCTGCGGCTCGTGAAACAGCCCGTACATCTGTAAGGGAATCTGATTACAGACCAGCGAGGGCTACCCCCCGCCGGACTGCGTCCCGTAGCCGCGGGCGTGCTTCTTCCCGCAGCCGTGCTACCGCTTCCCGTAGTCGTGGCCGTACAGCCTCTCGTGGCCGTGCAGCCTCTCGTGGCCGTGCTACTGCTTCTCGTGGCCGTGCAGCCTCTCGTGGCCGTGCTACTGCTTCTCGTGGTCGCTCTACAGCCGCTCGTGGTCGTGCCGGCTCAACTCGCAGCCGAGCTTCATCTTCTCGTTCGCGCCGTAGGAGATAAGCTACAACTCAAAATTTGATGAGAAATCCGGTATGCCTTGGGCTATACCGGATTCTCGTTTTATAAGAGAGGAAAGCCCCTCAGATTCGGAAGCAGATGTTCCTCTTTTTGAGGTACAGGCAGAGCAGCCATGCTAACAGCAGGTATGCGGTATTCCACGCCAGCGCATAAGAGGCTCCGCTGAAATTGTTGAGAATTCCACCAAATAAGCGTGTAATTAATGTATTAAAATCTGTTACATGCGTGAAGACGTAAATGAAGAGCGCATTGTATCCTACTACGCGTAACGGGTAGCACCATCCGTTCCGGGAGAGGATGTCACAGCATGGGTGGAAGATAGCCATCAGCACACAGCCCCAGCCGGCTGTTGCGAGTACGAAAGCCGGGGTCCAGATATTTTTGATAATGACGCCAAAACTGCTTAGGAAGATAAGTGTGCCCCCTCCGATGCCCCATATCAGTACTCGCTTAAGTGTACCGAAGGTGGATGATAAGAGCCGGGCGCTCAGGTATCCAAGTAGTGCAAGTGCTGTGGCAGATACCACACAGAGAGGGCCTTCTGGGTCAAAGCTGCCATAATACAGCTTACCCGGGCAGAGCATGGCATCAATCTTCGCGTTTACGCTGTTGCCGGGGGTATAATCTCCTCCGAAGTGCTGAGCCAGCCACACGCTCAGAAGAAGGAGTGTAGCTGTTATTGCCAGAGCTCGGGTGTTGCGTAGTGTCATGGCCAGAGTGCTGCACAGAGCCCCGCTGATGCCTATGAGCCCCAGAACGGAGGCGTAGCGCATACCGCTGTCCCAGCTTAGTGTTCCGTTCACCATAAAGCCCAGAAATACTAGTATGCCAGCTCTTATCCACACATGAAGGCTTATTCTGAGTACTGATTGACTTTCGCTCATCCTGCGCCGCAGTGATAAGTTCATTGCCATACCGGAGAAGAATACGAAGAGGGGGAAGATTAAATCATACACATGCAATCCTTCCCATGGAACGTGGCCCATCTCTTGTCGTAATGTCCGCCCCCATGAGGTGCCCGCTGCCATTGCGCCTGCACTTCTTAATACCCCATCCAGACCTATGATGAACAGCATCGTTAGCCCTTTGAGCGCATCTAATGAGGTTAATCTGCCTTCCGTACTTTTTGACATAAATTATTTTTAACGCTTGTACTCTTTCCTGTCAAGTTAATTACAACTTAGAAAAGACTAACTAAATTAGAAAAATTCAAAAAAAGACTTGTAAAGCGATAGGAATTGTGGTAAAAAATGTGCAGCAAGAGCGGGCAGCGAGTCCGCAATAAAGAAAAACCAACCTAAAACGAAGGAGAAAGTACCATGTTAGTAGGAAAGAAAGCCCCGGAGTTCAGCGTGAACGCAGTAGTGAACGGAGTTATCGAGAGTGAGTTCAGCTTGGAAAGATATCTCGGTGAGAAGTACGTGCTGCTGTTCTTCTACCCGAAGGATTTCACATTCGTATGCCCGACGGAGCTGATTGGTTTCCAGAGAGCACTTGGCGAGTTTGAGAAGCGAGACACGGCCGTAGTCGGCTGCTCTACGGATAGTGAGTTCTGCCACTGGGCATGGGCGAATACGCCGCAGGCGCAGGGCGGTATTCAGGGTGTGACCTACCCGCTGCTTGCAGATATTAACAAGGAGGTGGCTGCCGCTTATGACGTGCTGGCTGAGGAGGGGGATCAGGTGGCTTATCGTGGGTTGTTCCTGATAGATAAGCAGGGTGTCATACGCCACATGCTGGTGAATGATATGCCGCTGGGCCGCTCCATAGATGAGGCTATCCGCATGGTGGATGCGCTGCAGCACTTTGAGCAATTCGGTGAAGTGTGCCCGATGGGCTGGCACAAGGGTGAGGAGGCAATGGCGCCCACGCACGAGGGAGTGTCGGGCTATCTTTCCCGCTGAGTCCATCAAAGAAAATCGTTCATAAGATAAGAGGAGATAGCGGCCTCGGGAGAAATCCCGGGGCCGTGTTTTCTAAGGAATGAAAACGGCCGCGAAAAGCGGCCGTTTGAAAATAACTGGGGCAGGGGGGCTTACTTGCTCATATCCCTGATGGCTTTTGCACAGTCGTGAATAAGCCTGGGGCCGTTATAGATGAAGCCAGTGTAAAGCTGCACGAGGCTGGCTCCAGCGCGAATCTTCTTTGCGGCGTCTTCGCCGCTCATGATACCACCCACACCAATGATGGGGATGGAACCTTTCAGCTCCTTAGCAAAAGCCTCGAGTGTTTCGTTAGCCCTGTCATAGAGCGGAGCGCCGGAGAGGCCACCACTCTGGCTTGCGGCGGGATGATTCTCTACACCATGGCGGGTGGTGGTGGTATTGGAACAGATGAGGCCATCAAGCTGGCTATCCATAAATACCTGAGCCAACTCATGAATCTGGGACTCCTCCATATCCGGTGATACCTTCATGACGATGGGTACGTAGCGCCCGGTGTCATTTGCGAGGTTTGCCTGCTCACTCTTCAGTGAAGCCAGCAAATCCGCGGCAGGTGCGGCTTTCGCCAGATTACAGAGGTTCGGAACATTCGGGCAGGAGAAGTTGATGGCGATATAGTCCGCCACCTCCCAAGCCGCACGCATGCAGGCGAGGTAGTCCATACGGGCTTCCTCATTCGGTGTGACCTTATTCTTGCTGATATTGACACCGAGAACACCATTGAAACGCTTGGTGTCGCGAATATTCTCTACTCCCTTATCAATACCGGGGTTATTGATGCCCATGTGGTTAATGATGGCCCGCTCTTTGATACAGCGGAAGAGTCTGGGCTTGGGATTACCGGGCTGAGGGCGGGGAGTGAGTGTGCCCACTTCCACAAAGCCGAAGCCAAGTTTTCCGAAGGCCGCTACAGTGCTTGCTTCTTTGTCCATGCCTGCGGCTAAGCCCACTCGGTTAGGGAACTTAATTCCCATTACCTCTACGGGGTCAGAGATGGTGCGCGGTGCAATGGCCGGGAGTACACGGAGTTTCTCGGCCATGCGCAGGCCAGAAAGCGTCAGCTCGTGAGCCGTTTCCGGGTCCAAGCTAAAGAGAATTTTTTTTCCGATGTTATAGATGATTGGGTTCACGGTGATGTGAGAAACAGAGTGGCAGACGCTCCATAGCACTGCCACTGTTTCTGATGTTTGTTAAATAGTGAAGTTTACCTTGTAATTTTCTTTAAACCACTGGGCAAAGAGCGGTACTGCTTCCTCATAATCCCATACAGGTGAGTACGCTAGCTCGGATTCCAGCTTGGATGTATCAGCGTACATTTCCACGTGTTCGCCAATCGTAAAGGGATTCGTGGCATCCTGTTCGATGATGGCCGACTTACCCAGAGCTTGCTCTATGCTCTGAATGAATGAAAGATAGGGCACCGGAGTGGAGCGACCGACGTTGTAGAGAGCGTACGGAACCTGACCTGATTTGTGAACAGGCGTGTTAATGGCGAACATCATGCCATCTATCACGTCATCGATGTACGTGAAGTCTCGCACCAGATGGCCGTTGTTTATCAGCTTAATGGGCTTCTCTTCCAAAATGTCATGCGCAATGCGCATGGGCTCGGAGTTCGGGCGGCACCATGAACCATATGTTGTAAATAAGCGGAAGATGGTGATGGGAAGACGGTATGAGTTTGCATATGCATAGCACAAGAGCTCGGCTGCTCGTTTGGATGCAGCGTACATGCACATGGGTTCGTCTATATTGTCATTCTCCTTCATCGGAGCTTGGGCCAATCTGCCGTGCACCTTGGAACTGGAGGCGAAGAAGAAGTGTTTCACCCCGGTGAGTCTGGCAGCTTCCAGCATATTAACGGTTCCACTGGTGTTAATATTATGGAATGGTGTAGGATAATTGATGGCAAGCTGAGTGCCTGTAATGGCTGCAAGATGAATAATGGCATCAAAGCGGCATTCATTACAAAGCTGCATCATATCATTACGATCCAGCACGTCCAGCTTAATGAAATCAAAAACGGCTATTGCACTCCGTGCCGGAATTCCGTCTTTAATCGCATCAGGATTAACTCCGAGCAGTGAAAGACGTACCTTCTTAAGGTCAACAGTATCAGGCTCACAGAGATTATCTATGCCTACGACCGTGTGGCCTTCGTTGATCAGACGATTGATTACATGATAACCGATGAACCCCGCAGCTCCGGTAACGAGAATTTTCATTGGAGAAGTGATAACTAAGATGAAATATGGTGAGATGTATGGAACGAGTTTATTTTACTGCGTTTTTACGAAATTGCAACCTTTTTCTGTGGAAATTATTCCTGCTCGACCGTCTGTTTTACCCAGCCAATAGCATCACATCCGAACTCAACGATGTCGCCGGGCTTTAAGTACTGGGGCGGTGTCATTCCCATACCCACTCCGCCCGGGGTTCCTGTGGAAACCACGTCACCGGGATTCAGTGTGATGTATCGTGATACGTATGCTACCAGTTCAGCTACAGGCATGATAAGTTCACTTGTGCTGGCGTTTTGGCGCAGTTCACCGTTGACCTTGAGCTGTAGTGTGAGGTTGTCCGGGGAGGGTATCTCATCTTTGGAGACGAGTACCGGCCCGAAGGGGGCAAAGCTATCGTAACTTTTCCCCTTAGTCCACTGTCCACCATGCTCAAGCTGGTAGGCGCGCTCAGAGTAATCACACATGAGAGTATAGCCAATGATGGCACGGCGAGCTTCGTCTGCCGAAGCTCGGTGTAGAGTGTCGCCGATGATGACGGCTAGTTCCACTTCATAATCCAACTTTTTTGCACCGGGCGGGTTCAGAACGTAGGAGATATCCGGGCTGATTGCAGAGGTGGCCTTCAGGAAAAGTGAGGGTTCTACGGGGCTGTCTCCATCAAACTCTTTGGCATGGGAGGCATAGCTCTTTCCAAGGCAGGCTATTGTGCCGGGCAGCACATGCAGAGCACTGGCTGTTACCAGTCCTTCCATATCAACAACGACACCTTCAGGCGCGCCCTTAGAAATCCAAGTTTCAATTTCCTTGCGCAGTTTCTTGCCATCGGGCTGCAGCGCTGCCCATATCTGCTCTTCCTGAGCAGTGACGTCTATCCAAGCCTTTCGTTTAGGAATCCAGAGGCCTATAACGCTCTCGCCGTCTTCGTCTGCGTAATACTGAAGTCTCATAGTGTCTGAAAGTTAATTCCAACCGCTGATGTCATCAGGAATCTCATCTAGATAAGAGGGTACATTTATGGAGCTGCCATCTACTGGGCGGCGGTCCATCTGTTCTTCGGGGGCAGAGGCAGCAGGGCTGTTTTCTATCATGACATCGCTATCTTCATTACTGGCAGTGTCGTCAGAAGCAGGGGGCAGCGGTATATTTTGCTGGAGGTCCTGCACGGCACTATCCGGGATGCTGTCAATGATGGGGCGGGGGCCGGAGAGGGCTGATTCTTCGGAATTTTCAGCAGTTTGCCCGGGGCTGATACTGCGGTACTGGAAGATGCGGTCACCGCGCATGACTTCACCGGAGCGGATGTCCGCGGCGATGATGTTGTTGCGAGTGGTGTATTCTGTGGATACTATGAGATTGCCGATGCGGGTGTTACTCCCATCTGCCGGGTGAGAGATAAGGACTGTTCCACCTTTGGGCATGGGGCCTATGATACGCAGCAGGGCGAATCCCTGCTGTGGGTACACCTGATGCACGGCGCCAAGGTGGAGCGGCGGTTCTGCTGCCATTTCACTCTTTTCCTCGTCGGCTGAGATGGCTGTTTGCTGCTGCTGCTGTAGGCAAGCCGTTGGAACAGCCCACATGAGAATAGCTGTTACGATGACCTTTAATCTTCTCATGCCTATAGCGTACACCATTACAAGGGGTGTCGTCAAGTCTGATGTGTGCCAAACTTGCGGCTTGAGTTATGAGGCCGCCTGTGGTATATATTCCCTCATGAGCAATGAGCAGCATTTTGAGGTGACCCGGGAGGAGTTGGTTTCCGCCATTATTGAGCTGAACTCCATGAGCCCATGTGATGGCGTTATTATGTCACGCGAAGGGAAGGTGAAGGTAGGGTATGAGGTGGATGCTGATTTTCTCTGCATGCTTATTCCCGCCGGTGTGCTGGCTCGCAGGCTTACAGCTGATGGCTTGGCTTCCTACTCCGGTAAAGAGCTGAAAGCTTGGGCGGAAAAATATGAAATTGAGCCTCTTCAGGCTATCGTGGACGCCGCTTGCCAAGGCTCTTGAAATAACGAAAACCTTTCTTATGCAATAGAAAAGCCTGCCGCAAATCACACGGCAGGCTTTTCTAGTATCTTGATTGTCTAATGGGGAACTGCCATCAGTTTCCGGCCTGTTCTGCGAGAGCCTGATCAATGAGAGCGCGGATTTCCTCCGCCTGCTTCTTAAGCGTAATCATTTCTTTCATGGCGTCAGGCAGCTTACGGATAGCAGCAAACTGTTTGGCTGCCTCCTTATAGGGGGAGGCCGGGGCGCCCCAGTAAACTTGGCCTCCATCCAGAGAGGACATCACGCCGGTGCGAGCCGCCAGCACAGCCTTGTCACCCACGGTGATATGGCCAGCGATGCCCACCTGAGCAGCTACTGTTACGTAGTCGCCGATCTGAGAGCTGCCAGCTATGCCACTCTGGGAGACGATGACCGTGTGCTTTCCAACAACGACGTTGTGGCCAATCTGTACGAGATTGTCAATTTTGGTGCCTTCGCCAATGATGGTGCGGCCAAAGCGCGCGCGGTCAATGGTGGTGTTGGCGCCGATATCAACATTGTCCCCGATAACGACTATGCCCACCTGATCCACTGTCTCGTAGCGACCGGTTTCCTTGTTCAGAAGGAAGCCGAATCCATCCGAACCGATAATTGCGCCGGGCTGAACAACGACGTTCTGGCCCAGAATACAGCGCTCGCGTACGACGACTCTTGCGTAGAGTTTGCAGTTTTTACCCAGCACGGCTGATTTGCCAATCACGCAACCGGGGCCAATATCACAGCCATCACCAATTTCGGCTCCGGCTTCAATTACAGCGCCGGCGGATACTCGTACCTTGTCAGGATTAAGCTTCACTCCGGGCTCTACTGTTGCTGCCGGGGAAATGCCGGGAACGAAGTCGGAGGCCGCTTTCATGAAGTGACCTACCACTGCATTAAAGGCAAGAGAGGGGTTCTCTACCTCAATGAAAACGACGCCTTCCTGCGGATATTCCGGCAGGCTCGGCGGTACGAGTACCACGGAGGCCTTTGTTGCAAGGAAGTCCTTGAAGTATTTTTCGTTTCCGAGGAATGAAATCTCACCCGGGCAAGCTTCTGCTAACGTAGCGACTCCGGAGATGGTTACCTCCGGAGCCGGGTTAAGAATCTTACCCCCGGTGAGCGCGAGAACTTGGTCGAGAGAGAGGTTCATAGTCGTGCTCTGAGTTGGGGCTTATAGCTGGTTAAATTAGTTTGCAGGGGCTGCGGCCGGAGCTGCACCGGGAGTAGCTGCCCCGTACAGGCGCTGCAGCTCAGCGCGGGGATCAAAGCCCTCGGGAGCGCCGCTGTTCAGGTGGCGAAGAACCTCAGGAGTGATGTCGAAAGTGGACTTCACGTGGGGGAAAATGCGGATGCCTGTGGTGCTGTTTGTTGCACTGGAGTCGATAACGAGGTCGTAACCACCCTGAGTGGTGATGTCGGTAATGGCCTGCTGCACTTCGGCGAAGAGCTGAGTCATTTCGCGGCGGAACATTTCCTGAAAAGCGCGCTGACGGCGCTGCACATAAGTCTGGAGCTCCTGCTGGGCGGCCTGAATTTCGTTCATCTTCACCTGATGCTGCTCGCGAAGTCGGCGTACCTGAGCTTCGGAAAGGGAGGGGTCGTACTGGCGCTGAATCTGCTGATCCTCTTCCTGAAGAGTGCGCAGCTTCTCTTCGCGCTGCTGAATTTCTGCGCGAATCTGCTCCTGCTGCTGCTTAAGGGTTTCTTCAGTGTTGAAACGCTTGTAGAACAGAGTGTAGAGCTCGGTTACGTTTACGGAGGCAATCTTGAGCTCTGCCTGGGCGGTGGCAATCAGTGCGCAGAATGCCACTGCTACTGTGGTGATGATGTTTGTGAACTTCATAGCTAAATTCGAGGTCTATTGACTTATTCATTTTATCCAACGTCTTTCATAAGTCAAGTAAACGCTGCGTCAAAATGTAAAAATGACATGTAAAAATGAAAAATCGTTTGTTATAGAGTCCGGTGGCAAGCTGCTCGCTTACTCTCAGCTTGCCCACTCGTCGTGGGTTCGAATCCCATGAACAGTAAAGCCCCTCTGGTGAGGGGCTTTAGAGCGGATGATGGGATTCTACCCGCCCCACCGGCCCCAGCCTATCGGCAGGGTACCCTCGCAGATGTGTCTGCTCGGTCCGGTGGCAAGCTGCTCGCTTACTCTCAGCTTGCCCACTCGTCGTGGGTTCGAATCCCATGAACAGTAAAGCCCCTCTGGTGAGGGGCTTTAGAGCGGATGATGGGATTCTACCCGC
>JAFWZG010000077.1 GCA_017517385.1 Akkermansia sp. | reverse complement strand
TCTGCGATGGCGGTTTTGGCGCATCCCCGAACAGCCGTGGTTCTGCCTGCTACTGCGTAAACCCTCTCACGGGTGAAACCAGCCGCTTTGACCGCATGGATATTCTGGGTATCCTGAAAGAAGATCAGGTACCCAAATGGGCACAAGCCGGGATTCTCAAGCATCAGAAGAAGCGTGAAAAGCAGGCTCAGAAGCACAAAAACCCCGAACGATAACGAAAGGAGAATGGCTATGACCGACAAGGTTTCAACTTATGTGCAATTTGCACAGAAGTTCTCCAAGCAGATCATCAGCAGCCATGCGAACTGGACTTCGTACCTCAACACGGCGGCACGAATGTACAAATACCAGTATCAGGATCAGCTGCTGATCTATGCACAGCGGCCTGACGCCACTGCCTGTGCGGAGTATGATCTGTGGAACGATGTGATGCACCGCTATGTGCGGCGTGGTTCCAAGGGCATTGCCCTTTTGCAGACGCAGGGCGACCAGACCCGGCTGCGCTATGTGTTTGACGTATCAGACACGGGTACCCGCCGCACTTCCCTTGATCCCTTCCTGTGGGAGATCACGCCCCACAATGAGCTGGCAATCGCCGCCATGCTGGATCAAACCTATGGGGTAGATTCCAATATGGGTTTATCCTACCAGCTGACGCATATTGCACAGCAGCAGGCCACTGTCTACTGGCAGGATCACCGTCAGGAGATTCTTCGCATCGTTGACGGTTCGTTCCTGGAGGAGTACGATGAAATCAACGTAGGGATGTCCTTCAGGAGAGCAGCTTCAGCCAGTATTGGCTACACCCTCCATGTACGGTGCGGACTGGATGCCCATTCCGTTTTTATCCCGGAGGACTTCACCAACGTCTTTGACTGGAATACGCCGGATGCTGTGGGAACGCTGGGTGCAGCTGTCAGCGAAATCAGCGGCACGGTACTTCGGCAGATCGAACTGACCGCCAAGAGCGTCGAAAGGAGTTTGGAAAATGAGCGAACTGACTTACACCAAAGTGGGAGACTACCTGTTCCCGAATATCAGCCTGCCGCAGCAGAGCATGAAGCCCCTGAACAAGTACGGACGGATGCGGAAGAAGTTTCTGATGGAGCATCAGCCGCTGATCTTCCAGACCATGCTGCTGAACGGGACGTTGGATACGCACCTGCAGGAGATCAGCGAGACGGCGGAGAAGCGCCTGGAGCAGATGATGCAGGAGCTGATGAAGACGGAGAACGTGACGGAGGAGCTGAAAGCCAGCGACCCGATGCGCTGGACCGGGCTGATGAACAGCCTGAAAGCGCAGGCAGAGGAAGTCCTGCTGGCGGAGCTGGTCAACAGCTGACCCTCTGGGATGCTGCCTACGCCATCCCCGACGAGGCAGAACAAATCAATAACCTCATGGAAGCGGAGCGTGCGATCTTTGCACCCTTCGCTTTTTCTTTGCCGCAGGAGGATATTGACCACATTCTGCGCACCGGCAGCAACACCCGCAACCATCGCATGATCCTCGTTGCGGAGTTCTCCAAACAGAAGCCGCTGGAAGAGATGACCGCCATGCTTCGCAGGGTGTACCACGGCGGCAATGG
>JAFWZG010000040.1 GCA_017517385.1 Akkermansia sp. | reverse complement strand
TCCACCATGTCAAGGTGTTGCTCTACCAACTGAGCTACCTCCGCATGGGAGAAATGGGCAGGGATGGATTCGAACCATCGAAATCGTACGATAGCAGATTTACAGTCTGCCCCCTTTGACCGCTCGGGAACCTACCCATTTGCAGGCTACTTGCTCAGTAGCGTGCGAGGGAAGTTTACACGATTTTGACGTGCATTGCAAGCTTTTTTTTAAGAATTTTGCAATTTTTTTGAATTTTTGTAGTTTTTGTAGGCCGGGAAGAGGAAGCAAATGCCGAGAGCGACCACACCGAAGGAGAGGAGCTGGCCCTGGGTGATGCCGTACCACACGTTGGCGTCCGGTTCCTTAAAGCATTCACAGGTAATGCGTGCGGTAGCATACAGGAAGCAGAAGAGAGCGGAGAAGATACCGGCGGGGGCGTTTTTCCACGTGAGGCGTACGGCCATGAGGATGATGAAGATAATGAGGCCTTCCCCGAGGGCTTCAAAGAGCTGTGAGGGATAACGCGGGGTGAGGAAGGGGGCGAGAGCCTCGCAAACGGCGGGATTCTCACGGCAGAGGCGCAGGAGGAGGTCTGCGTAACCCTCGGTATAATTGCCGGCAGCATCACGCGTGGCGAAATTGGCCAAGGGGGCGCCGAGGGTGTGCTCTATGGCTACGCGGGCCTGAATTTGCTGGATATCCGGCAGGGAGAAGAACTCCTGAGGGAATTTACATGCGAGCGCATGCGTGGCTGCGCACGCGCGCCCGTACAATTCACCATTGATGAAGTTTGCTACACGGCCGAAGAAGAGGCCGATGGTGCAGACGATAGCGAGGCCATCCGTCACGGCGGGAAGGGAAATCTTATACTTGCGGGTGTACCAGATGGCTACGAAGAGAACGCCGAGGATGCCGCCGTGTGAAGCCATGCCGCCTTCCCAAACGCGGACTACCCAGGAGGGGTCATTCATGAGGCCGGAGAAGCCTTGTTCCGGTAGCCAGTAGAAGAAGAACTCGCCGAGGCGTCCGCCGGCCAGTACGCCGAAGATGCAGACCCAAGTGATAAAATCTCCCAGTTTGTCAGGCTCCACACAGTACAACTTTCGCTTGGAGAGCCAGAGCAGCACGAGATAACCGAGGATGAATCCGGCGATGTATGCCAAGCCGTACCAGCGTACGGCCAGCGGGGTGCCGGAGATGTCTATGAGGACGGGGTCTAGATTATGAAAGTATGTGGCCAGCAGATTCATGATTACTGAATGCCTTATATCACAAGCGCCAGAGTGTCTCAAGCTAAATACCTGATTATGCCTCAGAAAAAGAGTTATGTTATGTTTATATGCTGAAATTATCAAAAAAATCACGTCAGAAGGAAGTTTGTTCTCGCCAAAGGGAGGGGGATTGTGTATAAATATAACGTACATCAGAATTTTTATCATGAAAAATAGCCTTTGGTTCAAACTTGTTCTGGCTGCATGCACTGCCATGACAGCTTCCGCTGTTGATGCTGACTTCGCACAGGTAACTCTGCGTGGGGACACCCCCGGGCTCTCCGGTAAGCTGGTGCAGGCGGTGGAAGGAAAGCCTGCCACGATGTCTTTTACTGAGTCCCGTGGGCGCAGCCGCAGCGCCAGCTGGCAGCGTATCGGTATTCCCGTGCAGATTGAAGGGCGCTGCAGGCGCTCGGGGAATGATGCTGCTACTCCTGATTACATCGAGGGGCTTACCGTGACCGTGCATGTGCTTTTCAAAACCAAGAGCCAGAGCGGCGGTGATTCCTATGCCCGCGTGAGCAAGACGCTCACCTACCACGAGATTGCTCTTAGCCGTGGCTCCGGTGCGAACAACACCAGTAAGACGGAAATGACGGTGGACCTCTTCCTTTCTCCCCGCAATGCTATGCTCGTGAGCAGCAATGGACCGAATGCTCACTCTACGGATGTGAAGGTGGTGGCCATTGCTATGGAGGCCTCTCTGAATGGCACTGCTTGCATGAGCCGTGAGGAGTCCTCCAATGTGGTGTTTGACCGCGCTGATTTGCCCCGCCGCTGGTGGGAGGCAAGCGGTGTGGACTCCAATGGCGCTGTGCTTTATGCCCTTAACGAGACTCCGTATGCCTATGCCATGCCTGATTCCATGCCTTGGGTAACGACGGACGCCAGCTCCACACCGAGCACTCCTGCCGCTCCTGCACCTGCTCCTTCCGGCACTACTTCCACAGGTGCTGACTCCACGGGCTCTGCTGATAGCGGCACTACTCCCACCGGTGGTGACTCTGCCACGCCTGATTCCGCAGATGAGAGCACTTCCGGGCGCCGCGGCCGTAACAGCAGCCGCAATAGCCGCCGGACAAGGCGCAATCGCTAATTGATTCTTCAACTTATTACTTACTTCTATGGCTGAATATAAAACAACCGTCGCTCTTGAGATTGGTGCGCAAAGCGTTACCATGGGCGTGTTTACCCCCTCCGGCAAGGGATATGCGCTTTCGCGCTATGCCCGCAAGGAGATTGTTCTCGATCCTATCGAGGACGGCATGCGCATGGATTACATCAGTAACGCCATCGCTGAGCTCGTGACGGAACTTAAAGTGAAGGGGAGCGAGGTACGCAACGTCGTCTCCGGTCAGAAGGTGTTCATGCGCTTCCTGAAGCTTATCGCTCTGGAGGATGCAGATTTGGATGAGCAGGTGCGCTATGAGGCTCAGCAGCACATCCCCATGTCTCTGGACGAAATGCAGCTGGATTACCAGGTGCTGCCCTCCCGCGAGGAGGGGGATACGGAGGTGCTTCTGGTGGCTATCAAGAAGGATGAGCTGGATGGTCTGAACAGTCAGGTGGAGGGTAATGGCCTCAAGACGGTGGCTGTGGATTGCTCCATCACTTCCCTTTACAACGCTTTCCGCGTGAGCTATCCTGAGGAGGAAGAGCCCGTGATGATTCTGGATATCGGCGCCAAGACCACTGATATCATCTTCGCTGAGGCCGGCCGCTTCTTCACCCGCTCCGTGACTGCCGCCGGTTCCTTCATCACCAACAGCATCGCCCGCGAGTTCAATGTGGGCTTCTGCGAGGCTGAACGCATGAAGGTAGAGCAGGGTATGGTTTCACTGGGCAATGGCTTCACTGATAACCTCTCTGAGCAGGAGGCTGCTTTGGCTACGACTATCCGCAACGCTATGAACCGCCTCAGCTCTGAGGTGCAGCGCACGATTAACCACTACCGCGCCCAGTATCAGGGCAGCGCCCCGGTGAAGGCTTACATTTGCGGTGGCGGTGCACGCATGCCCTACGCTGTGGAGTTCCTGCAGAGCACGCTGAATATCCCCGTGGAGTATCTCAACCCGCTCAGCGCCTTTAAGATTGGTAACAAGGTGGATGAAGAAGCTCTTGCCATGGATGCCCTCTGCTTGGGCCCTGTGGCCGGTGCCGCTGTGAGCGCTGCCAAGGTGGGTGCGTTCAGTGTGGACCTTGTTCCCACGAGCGTGGGTAAGGAGCGCGCAGAGCTGGAGATGCTGCCCAAGGTTATCACGGGCGGTCTGATTGCCGTGGCCGGTGCTGCTATCTTTGCTTGGGCTGCAGACAGCACAGCAAGTGATGCTGAGAAGGCTCTTGCCAAGGCGCGTCCCGCCGTGGAGCGAATTGAGAACGTGAGCGGTGCTATTGCTGCAGAGAAGGGTAAGTATGACCGCGCCAAGCGCGAGATTGACCAGCTCATGCAGTACTACGCCATGCGTACGGCATATCCTGAGCTTGTGCAGCAGCTCTCTCAGCGTACGGCCTCTGTGCGCTACTGGTTCACGGAGTTCGCTCCCCTCATCAATTATGATGCGGATAAGGAGACTCTCGGTGATCAGCTTGAGGTGAAGGGTACTCGCCTTATCGACCCCGCCCGCAGTGCTAATGCCGGTAACACCAGCGCCATTAATCAGGCGCCTGAGGCTGTGGATGTGCGCCGCCGTAATCAGGCTCCGCGCGTGACGGCTATTGCCGTGACCGGTTACACTGTTAAGCGCCCGGGGGATGATCGCAGTCATCGTCAGGCCGTAATTGACCTCATCTCCAACAACTTTGATGAGCGTAGTGCTGATTCTCTGTTCAGCTATCAGAGCAGTGAGCTGCAGCGTGATTTGAACCGCTACTGCCGCTTTGTAGGCGCGGGTAATGTGCGCAATAATCGCATGACTATCCCTGACTATGTGGAGCGTTTCACCATGATTATGCCTCTCAAGAGCCCCATCTCCATCCCTGAGCTTGCTCCCGCTAGACAGTCGAACCGTTAATCATTTTACCTCTCAATACACATGAACATTCTTGAAAATAAGCGTGTGCTTTGTTTTACCAGCGTTTTTGCTCTGGCTTTTGCCGGGCTGGTATACTATGGTTTCGGGCGCACGGCTGATGGCTCCGCTGCTCGTGTGCAGCTGGAAACTTATGGACAGCAGGTGGAAGACCATGATGCTGCGCCTCTTCCTCCCACCCGCCAGACTCTCTCCGCTCTGAAGGAATCCGTGCGTGGCGTTAATGATGCCCTCGCAGCCCTGAAGACGGACTTTGAGCGCTACCGCCAGAGCTGTGTGGGGAATGGTGAAACTATCTCCGCTGTGGATTTCCAGAATATCCTGCGTGATTCCGTGGCTGAGCTTGGCCGCAATGCGCAGGAAGCCGGCTGCACACTCTCCCCCGCCGCTGCCAACCTTGGCATGGGCGCCTATGAGAACTCCGCTCCCACAGCTGAAGATGTGCCTTACCTTCACTTCCAGATGCGCGCTGCTCGCCGCGTGGCAGACGTCATCGTGCAGAGTGGTGCCCCCCTTCTGGACAAGATATACTGTGCTCCTCTTCCTGAGGCTAAGGCCCGCACTCGCAGTGATTTCTTCCCGCTGAACTTGGAGGTGGCCTTCCATGCCAAGCGTAGTGAGGTGGAAGAGAATCCTGTAAGCGTGCTTCCCCAGGTGCTGAATGCGCTTTCCGCTGATAAGGATTACTTCATCATGATTACCGGTATGTGGGTGAACAGCACGGAGGATAGCCTTCCCGCTGTGGATCCTTACATGGCTCCCGGTGGTGACCCGAATATGGGTGACAGCATCACGGATACCTCCGATGCTGCTCAGGAGCCCGCTGTCCGCCAGATTGCCGTGCGCAAGACCGGTTCTCCGGACGAGACGGTGCGCGTGCATCTTAATCTGCAGGTTCTTTACTTTAACCCCAATGCCCGCAGAAGGTAATCCTCCTCTTTAACCTCTTTCAATAATCATTTATTATGGCTGAACAGACAAACTTCGGCAAGAATGCCCTCATTGCTGGTATTCTCCTCGGCGTGGCATCCGGCGCCTTCGGCATTTACACACTTTCCGGCGGAAAGGTGCCTGCAGTGCAGACTGAGCTTTCCAATGATGGTGTGGCCGCTGCCAAGGAACTTTCCGAACTCGCTGCCACTACAAATGCCATCCGCCAGCGCGGTTGCACGATAGCTGATGTGGCTCCGGAGGGCGCCGTTATCGCTGATAAGGCGCGCTATACCCCCATCTTCTTCTCTCCCGAGCTTTGGCAGGTGACGAATGATGCTGAGGGCGTCAACTCCGTGGTGGATATTTATGAGCCCACCACCCGCCCCGTGCATGCTGACGTGCCGAACCATTGGTTCATTACTCATGGCATCGCTGATGCTCTTGGCCGAGCAGATGGCCTCACGATGGATAGTGATGCGGACGGTTTCTCCAACGGTGAAGAGAAGGCTGCTGACACGAATCCCAGCGACCCCGCTAGCTATCCTGCGCTTATCCGCGTGGGCGAGCCGCCCAAGCTGGAAGTCGTGAATATCACAAATGCCAGCGCCGTCATCTCCGTGGATTCTACCCTCGCATACGAAACCGCTCCCACCACCATGGGCGTGAAGATATTTGCCTCCGCTACGGATACGAGAACCCCCGTGGCTCGCTTCACTAACCTGAAGGTGGGTGATACCTTCGGCCTCAGCAATGAGGATAAGACCCGCTTTACGGTGCTGCGCTTCGAGCAGATGGAGTTCGATGGCTCTCCTGAAACCGTGGTGGTTGTACGCGATAACGTGACGGCCTCCGCAGAGAAGGAATTCTACATCCGCTCCGGCAGCCCCACCCGCCCCGGTACTCGTGACCACGGCACCGCGAACGCCAAGGGCCGCAGAATTCAGGATACCACCATCACGCTCCGCGTGACAGCCGGTCCCGCAGCTGGTAAGCCTGAGGGGACAGTTTCCACCCAGATTAATGGCACCTTTACTGTGCCGGGTACGGACATCACATGTGTGCTTGAAACCGTGGATGCCGCCGGTAGTGTTAATGTGCGTCCAAATGGTGCGGAAAGCCCCGTATCTGTGCCCAAAGCCGCTAATTAACCAGTAAATGAGCTGAATTTCACCTGAAATTACAAATAAATTCCACTTTTTTGAATTGTAGACTTTACAAGTGAACAGTTTTCTGTCATAGTTTAGACATTACCATGAACCACGCACCTCTCATTACCTCAAAGTATACGATGATGCTTGCGGCTATGGCCATGACCTGCCCCTTCGTGCAGGCTGAAACGGCCGGCTATCTGAGCACATCAACAGCCGCCGGTACCAGCGAAGTAGGCCCCACCGCCGTTTACGCCGGTCAGAGCAGCATTAATGCCCGTGAAACTGCACGCCGTCGCGCCATGGAGCAGGAAGCTCAGCAGCTCCTGCAGGAAGGCCGCACCGCTTATCAGGAAGGACGCTATTCCGAAGCTCTTGATAAGTTTAAGGCAGCTTGGAGCCGCGTTCCCAAAGCCCCTGCCACACAGGTGCTTCAGCAGCACATTATCGATGTTATCGGTGATGCTTCCATCGCTGTGGCCGGTGAATATGCCCGCGTAGGCCGTTATGATGACGCTGAGCAGCTTCTGCTGGATGTTCTCTCTCGCAACCCGAACAACGAGCGCGCTCGCCGTGATCTTTCCATGCTGCGCGACCCCGTGCGCAACAACCCCGCTCTCACACCCCAGCACGTTCGCGACGTTGAAGAGGTAACTCGTCTTCTTGCCCTTGCTTACGGTTACTACGATCTTGGCAAGTTCGATGACGCTTACGCTACCTTTGCTCAGGTTATCAAGATTGACCCGTACAACAGAGCCGCTCGTCAGGGGCAGGAAGCTGTGTCCGAGCGTCGCATGAACTACTATCGTAGCGCTCGTAACTCCTTCCGCGCCAGAGCTTTGGCTGAAGTGGATGCCCTCTGGGAGGAGCATGAGCCGCAGGATCTGCCCGACCTCGAAGTAGGCGGTGGTGATGCAGCAGCACAGGTGACGGAGAGCCAGATCAACAATGATCAGAACCTCTCCAGAATGCAGATTTCCTCTGTAAACTTTGAGAATACCCCCATTGAAGAGGCTCTTGACTTCCTCCGTGGTGAAGCTCGTAAGAACGGTATCCAGATTAACTTCATCTTTGAGCGTCCGCGTCAGGAGGCCCCCGCTGCCGCCGCTGATGCCGGTATGGATGAAGAGGGTGAGGAGTCCGAACAGCCCGTGGCTGTGGTTGCTCCCCAGCAGGAGGCTGTGGTGCCCGGCTTGAAGGTGCAGGGCGTGAATGCCAAGGAACTGCTGCAGATGATTTGCACGCAGGCCGGCTGCCAGTACCGCGTGGAGGACAACGCTATCGTGGTGTACCAGACAGGTGCCGGCGTGGAGCGTATGTTCAAGCGCCAGTGGAAGGTTTCCCGTGACTTCTTCGTGAGCGAGGAAGGCGGTGAAGAGAGCTATGATGATGATGGTGGCTTTGGTGAGGAGTCTTCCTCCTCCAGCCGTGCTCCCCGCATTGACGCTGTGGCTGCTCTTCGTGCAGCCGGTGTGTCCTTCCCCCGTGGTGCAACCGCTCAGTACTCCTCCCGCACCGGTATGTTGACCGTGGAAAACACAGCTAACAACTTGGACGCTGTGGAAGAGGCTGTGAATGAGTATCGCCGCCAGATGCCTCAGATGATTAAGGTGACCGCCAAGTTCGTGGAGGTATCTCAGACGAACGAGGAGGAGCTCAGCTTCGACTGGGTGGTGAATCCCTTCTCCGTTTCCAACAACGGCAGCACCTATCTCGGTGGTGTGAGCGGTGAGGGCTCTGACCCCCTGCGCACCATGAATGACTTCGTGACCAGCGGTGGTTCTGCTTATGCTAATAACCACAACAACAGCGGCACTTGGCCCATCTACAACAACTCCGGTCTGGTTGACAGCGCCTCTACTATCCGTAACGGCCTTATGACCGGCGGTCTCCGTTCCGGTACCGGCGCTCTTACCGGTAGCTCCATGGACTCCCTCGTGGCTTCCGGCTCCGCTGCTGCTAACACAGCTCGTCACGCTGCTCCTGGCATCCTCTCCCTCTCCGGTATTTATGATGAGGGCTCCTTCCAGATGATTATGCGCGGCCTTTCCCAGAAGAAGGGCGTGGATATCATGTCTGCCCCCAGTCTTGTGGCTCGCCCCGGTGAGCTCGAGTACACTCCCGAGCCCGATCCGCTCGCAAGTGACCAGGGTGGTGACAACGGCTGCGCCAAGATTGAGGTGATTCGCCGCTTCATCTACCCCTCCGCTTACGATGCTCCAGAAATCGGCAGTGCTGGTGGTAACAACAATAACTGGAATAACAATAATAACAATACCTCCATGCCGATTGCTTCCCCGGCTAACCCCTCTGAGTGGGCAGTGGAAGAAGTTGGTATCGTGATGCGCTTTAAGGTGGACGAGCTTGAGGGCAACGACATCATCAAGTTCAATCACTTCGAAATTAAGGTGGTGAACTTCGAAGGCTTCGTGAACTACGGCTCCCCCATTACCGCAGGTGTGGCTAACGACACGACCATCGAGCACATCACACTTACGGAGAACCGTATTGATATGCCCATCTTCAGCCGTCGTTACATCAACTCCAACCCCTGCATCTATGATGGTCACACCATCGCTATCGGTGGTATGATTGAGGATAACGTGCAGAAGGTGGAGGACAAGGTGCCCGTATTCGGTGACCTGCCCCTTATCGGCCGCTTCTTCCGCAGCAACGCAGAATCCCATGTTCGTAAGAACCTGATGATTTTCGTGACCGCTGAGAAGATTGACCCGACTGGCAAGCCCACCCGTCTTCGTGACGTAGGCACCGGCGATAATCCCACAGCAGGCTCCTCTGCTCCGAGCCTCTTCCCGGATGAAGGCCTTGCCAATCCCTAATCCGGAACCGGTTCACTGGTAATTCTGACCCGCCTCTGCAAGCCGCAGAGGCGGGGTTTCCGTTAAAATACGCAAAAAAACGAAAAAAATAGCAAAAAAAAATAAAATAAAGCTTGCCAATGGTGTGAGAATGTGCTAAATTACCCCCGCACGGCTGATAAAGCTGTGAGCCTAGTGTCTGGATCGTCTAGTCGGCCTAGGACACCCGCCTTTCACGCGGGCAACACGGGTTCGAATCCCGTTCCAGATGCTTCACGAAGAGCTCCATCGCAGGATGGAGCTTTTTCATTTATGAGAGAAATGAAAATGGAGAGTTCACCCGCCAGAAAATGGATAGACCCCCATGAGCTCAAGCGTCTCATGGCATTGATGCTTCCTCTCTATATAGGGAATATCCTTCACATGGGTATGGGGGTGACGGATACGGTGGTGGCTGGGTGGAGCAGTGAGCTGGACTTAGCTTCCATTGCTATGGGCTTTTCAATTTCCGGTACGGTGATGATAGCCGGAGGTGCTGTGCTGACGATACTCAGCGCCATTATTTCCCGCCTTCGCGGGGCGGGGAAGGCTCATAAAGCCGGGCATATTCTGAATAATGGCAAGGTGCTGGCAATATGTCTCAGCGTGGTGGAAGTGTTCATCATGTTTTTGGGCTCCTATGCTTTCTTTTACGTGACGGATAATGTTGAGCTTGCCTCGCGTGCGCAGCTGTATGTGTGGTTCACGCTGGCCGGTGTGCCTGCGAACATGCTCATGCGGGTCATTATGGCGAATTTTGAAGGCTATGGGCAGACTCGCCCCGCCATGTTCGTTTCGCTCTGCGGCGTTCTTCTGAATATACCGCTGAACTATATATTTGTTTTCGGTTGGGGGATTATTCCTGCGTTGGGAGGTGCCGGTTGTGGCTTGGCTACGGCTATTATTAACTGGTGCATGTGCCTATGCCTTTTGTCCATGATGTATGGCAGCCACCAGCACCGGCAAAGGGCAGGGCAGATGCTCGCCCTGCGTCGCCCTGATTGGCGCACGGTGCGCCACGTTCTTCGCTTGGGGCTTCCCGTGGGGGTGGCTTCATTGTGCGAGATGAGTTTCTTTAGTATGGTGACGCTTATCATGGCGCCGCTGGGTGAGGTTATAGTGAGCGCTCAGCAGGTGGCCATTAATGTGAGCGGCGTTATTTTCATGCTGCCCCTCAGCCTGAGTATTGCAGCGGCTATCCGCGCGGCATATCATGTGGGTGCACGGCGGGCAGAGGATTTTCAGGCCATGCTACGCACGCTACTGATAGTTACCTATGCCCTTGTGATTTTCTTCATGGTGGTTACTATTCTGCTGCGCCGGGATATCGTGGGGTTCTATACGGAATCCGAGCAGATTGTGGAGCTGGCATCAGTGTTGATTATTTACTGCGCCGTGTATCAGATTTCGGACGCCACGCAGGCTGTGATGAGTGGCTTGCTGCGCGGCTGCCATGATACAGCTATCATTACATGGGCGAACCTCTCCTGCTACTGGGGCGTGGGGTTACCGCTGGCGTACCTTCTCATTCGTACGGACTACATTGTGCCCGCTATGGGGGCTCCCGGGGCCTGGGTTAGTTTCATCGTGGCTCTTACTTTGACGGCTATTATTCTTACCTGCCGCTTCCTTTATACCCGCCGCAGGCTCTTTCCTACACGCTCCTAAATGAATTTTTCAGAATTTTGATAAAATTCTGAGATTATGCTTGACGGATGCATGGTAAAAGTGTAAACTCCGTGACCCCATACTACAGGTGTAGTGTGGCGCGAACTCATAAACCATAAACACACACACGATGAAGACCCACGTGAAGAAAGGTGACAACGTACTCGTTATCGCCGGCAAGAACAAGGGCAAGCGTGGTGTCGTTCTGTCCGTAAACGCTGCTAAGCAGACGGTCATCGTTGAGGGTGCACGCACTCTCAAGAAGGCCACCAAGCCCTCCGAGGCTGATCCTGAAGGCGGTATTAAGGATATTGACGGCCCCATCCACATCTCCAATGTGAAGAAAGAGAGCTGATGCCGAAAGGCTGAATCTCCGCGCTTAAGCCATCATAACCTAAACTTATTAACAACAAGAGCTGACCCGCTAAAATTATGAGCACCCCTACATTGCTTACATACTATAAGGAGAAGGTCGTACCGGCCCTCCAGGCGAAGCATCAGTACACCAACGTGCATCAGATCCCCCGTCTCGAGAAGATTGTGGTGACCACATGCATGGGCAAGCACCCCGACCGCAAGCAGGCTGTTGAGGATGCTGTTGCTGAAATCGCCAAGATTACCGGCCAGAAGCCTTCCATGACCTACGCTCGCAAGAGCGTTGCTAACTTCAAACTCCGCGAGGGTGAAGTCCTCGGCGCCCGTGTGACGCTGCGCTCCACTCGTATGTGGGAGTTCCTTGATCGCTTCATCAACATTACCGCCCCCAACATTCGCGACTTCCGTGGCCTGCCCACCAAGTCCTTTGACGGCCGCGGTAACTACGCCATCGGTATCCCTGATCAGTCCATTTTCCCTGAAATTGAGCTTGACCAGATTAAGCGTAACATCGGTTTCGATATCATCTTCGTAACGTCCGCTGAGACGAACGATGAGGGTCGTGACCTGCTTGCCGAGCTGGGTATCCCCTTCCGCAAGCCCACTAAGAAGACTGAAGAGAACGCCTAACACATAAACGACCATGGCAGTATTAAGTGATCCTATCGCAGATTTTCTCACCCGCGTGAAGAACGCCGGTATCGCCCGCACTGAGGGCTTCACCGTTGCTTACTCTTCCATCAAGGCCGAGATCGCCCGCATTCTTCAGGAGGAGGGCTACATCTGGTCCTACGAGATCGTTGGTGAGGGTAAGGACAAGACCATCAAGGTGAAGAGCAAGTTCACCAAGGACGGCAAGTCCATCATCACAGACGTGAAGCGCTGCTCCAAGCCGGGCCGCCGCCAGTACGTTTGCTCCGCTGACATCCCCACCGTGATGAACGGCCTGGGTATCTCCATCGTTTCCACCTCTTCCGGCATGATGACGGGCACCAAGGCCCGCAAGCTTCAGATTGGTGGTGAGCTCATCGCTCTTGTTTGGTAACGTATAACCCCTGACCGTAATAGAACATTATGTCTCGAGTAGGTAAGAAAGTTATCACTGTTCCCGCCGGTGTGACCGTGACCATCAATGGTCAGGCCGTCTCCGTGAAGGGCGCTAAGGGCGAGCTGAGCTGGACCCTTCCTGAGGGTATCACCGCCGCCGTAGAGGGCACTGAGCTCGTAGTGAGCCGTGCTGATGAGTCTCGCAAGCTGCGTGCCCTTCATGGCACGAACCGCTCCCTCCTCTCCAACATGGTTGAGGGCGTGAGCAAGGGCTTCGTGAAGCAGCTTGAAATCGTGGGCGTGGGCTTCAAGGCCGCCGTTAAGGGTCAGGCTCTGGACCTCGCTCTGGGTAAGTCTCACCCCATCCTCCACCCCATCCCCGCTGGCGTAACTGTCACCGTGACGGATAACACCAAGGTGAAGGTTGAGGGTATTGACAAGCAGGTTGTCGGTCAGTTCGCGGCTGAGGTGCGCGGCTACTATCCGCCGGAGCCCTACAAGGGCAAGGGTGTTCACTATGTTGGTGAGTACATCCGCCGCAAGGAAGGCAAGAGCGTTGGCAAGTAATCATCTCAAACACTTATTAAAAAGTTTACAAGAATATGAGCACTATCAATCGCAAAGCCATCCGCGCCCGCGTTCATACGCGTATTCGCAAGAAGCTTGCCGGTACGCCTGAGCGCCCCCGTCTGGCAGTTAATTTCTCCAATCAGCATGTTTATGCTCAGGTGATTGACGACGTGAAGGGTGTTACCCTTTGCGCCGCTTGCACCAAGAACCTGGAGATGAAGAAGGCCAATGTCGAGTCCGCCGCCAAGGTGGGCGAGCTCATTGCCAAGAAGGCCCTGGAAGCCGGTATCACTGAGGTTGTGTTCGACCGCGGTGGTTTCCTCTACCACGGGAAGGTGAAGTCCCTGGCCGACGCCGCTCGTGAGGCCGGTCTCAAATTCTAAACAGAAAGGTTTAAGACAATGACTGAAGAAACAAAGGCTCCCGCAACAGAGCAGAGCGCCGCTCCCCAGCCCCAGCGTGGCCGTGGTCCCCGTCGTGACGGTGGCCGTGGTGGCCGTGGCCCCCGCCGTGAAGGTGGTCGCCGCAGCGAGGCTCCCGTAGAGGAGGGTCCGCAGCTGATGGAGAAGGTCGTGTACGTGAACCGCTGCGCCAAGGTGGTCAAGGGTGGCCGCCGCTTCTCCTTCTCCGCCCTCGTAGTAGTGGGTGACCAGAAGGGTAAGGTAGGCTACGGTTTCGGTAAGGCCAATGAGGTGTCCGACGCTATCCGCAAGGGTACCGACGCCGCCAAGCGCGCCATGAAGAACGTGGTCGTGGTGAACGAGACAATCCCCCACGAGGTGTACACTGAGTTCGGTGGCGCCAAGATTGTTCTGAAGCCCGCTACCGCCGGTACTGGTCTTGTGGCCGGTGCTAAGGTGCGTGCCGTGCTTGAGGCCGCTGGTGTGACGAACATCATCGCTAAGTCCCTGGGCTCCTCCAACGCCGCTAACGTGGTGAAGGCTACCATGAAGGCCATGCAGTCCATGCGCACTGCTGATCAGGTGCTTTCCGCTCGCGGTAAGAAGAAGAAGGAAGCCGCTATCTGAAATTAACATTCAACCATTGATTTTACCATCATGTTGACACTTCAAACACTTCAGCCCAATCCCGGCGCCAAGCATCGCAAGAAGCGCCTCGGTTGCGGCGAGAGCTCCGGCCTGGGCAAGACCTGTGGCAAGGGCAACAAGGGTCAGAAGGCCCGCAGTGGCGGCTCCATCCGCCCCGGCTTTGAAGGTGGCCAGATGCCCCTTCACCGTCGTCTGCCGAAGAAGGGCTTCAACAACGCCCGCTTCCAGTCCAACATCGCCATCGTTAACCTGTGCCAGCTCGAGGCCTTCTTTGAAGCCGGTGCTACTGTTGACGAGAACAGCCTCCGTGCTGCCGGTCTGGTGAAGGGCTGCTGCGACGCTGTTAAGCTTCTCGGCAATGGCAACCTCTCCAAGGCTCTCAACGTGACGGTTGACTTCGCCAGCGCTTCTGTGGCTGAGAAGATCACCGCCGCCGGTGGTACCCTTACGGTGCTGAGCGCCCAGTAATGGTAACAGTGCTAAGGCACTGAAAACCATACACTGAAGATTACACGAGGCCGGGTGGCGCAGCGCCACCCGGCATACGTGTGGGGAAGGGAAGGTATTTAGAACACCTTTTTTACCCCGAAAACAAGGCAGAAATCACTACCGGCGTGCTTCGGCAGAGTGCCCCGCCACACTGCACAGCCCATATTCCTGCCAACCGCTGCAAACAAACTTCTTTTAATCTCACAAACTGAACAGGTATCATGATATCCGCATTCGCTAATACCATGAAGGTGCCGGAGCTTCGCAGCCGCATCCTCTTTACGCTCGCGATGATTGTCATCGTGCGTTTGGGGGTGCACCTGCCGCTGCCCGGCGTGGACGTACAGGCCCTGAATGACTTCTTGGCCAGAACAGCCGCTGAAGGTGACAGCCCTTGGGGCGCCCTCGGTGCCATTCTGACCATTTTCTCCGGTGGTGGTCTGCAGCAGTGCGGTATTTTCGCACTGGGTATCATGCCCTACATCTCCGCTTCCATTATGACCCAGCTTATGGGTGCCGTTATTCCGAGTTGGCAGAAGATGCTTCAGGAAGAAGGCGGACGCCAGAAGATGACCAAGTACACACGTATTCTGGCTATCATCATCGCTGTGGTGCAGGGGTACCTGCTTACCACATCCCTGCGTAATCCGGCAAACATCGGCCTGACCGGTCTGGGGGACCTTGTGATGAACCCCGGCTTCATTTTCACCATCACCACGATTTTCATCATCGTGACTGGCACCATGTTCCTCATGTGGATTGGTGATCAGATTACAGAGCGCGGTGTGGGTAATGGTATCTCCCTCATCATTTCCGTGAACATTATTCACGCTCTGCCCGGTGCATTCTCTATTGCCTGGAAGACTTGTGTGATGGCCGGTGACGGTGTGACTATTAATCCTCTGGGCTCTCTGAAGATGGTGGCCCTCATTCTCTTCATGGTTCTTGTGGTGGCTCTCGTGGTTACCATCACTCAGGCTCAGCGTCGTATTCCTGTGCAGCAGGCTAAGCGCATGATTGGCCACGGCAAGGTAATGAATGGCAGCACTCAGTACCTGCCCTTGAAGTTGAATTATTCCGGCGTGATGCCCGTTATCTTCGCCACTGCTATTCTGGCTCTTCCCTCCCTGCTTGTGCAGCAGATTTTCTCCGCTGACAGCGCTGTGGTGACTGTGGTGAACGTGCTTATGTCTCCCTCTGACATTGGCTACTACATCATCTCCGCCATCATGATCTTCTTCTTCTCCTACTTCTGGGTGGCCACCATGTTCCGTCCCCAGCAGATTGCTGAAGATATGAAGCGCAGTGGCAGCTACATCCCCGGTGTGCGCCCTGGCCCTCCCACCGCTACCTTCTTGGATCAGACCATGAGCCGCCTTACTTTCGCCGGTTCTCTGTTCCTGACGCTCATCTACTTCCTGCCGAGCCTACTTTCCGTGTGGGGCAGCCTGCCCATGCTTGTAACCCAGTTCTTCGGTGGTACCTCCCTGCTGATTCTTGTGGGTGTGCTGCTGGATATGATGCGCCAGATTGAGGCCACTCTTCTCCAGAAGAACTATGATGGCTTCATGAAGAAGGGCCGTATCCGCGGTAAGTATAACCACCTGCAGGGTACCGGTTCCGCTGCTGATGGTAAGGGTATCGTTATCCTCTGGGTTATCATTGCCATCTTCGTGCTCATTGGCGCGGTGGTAATGGCTAGCTAATCACCCATATAAAATTATCCTGTTCCCCGGCGCCGTGCTGATAATCAGCATGGCGCCTTTTCATTTCTCTGATTTGTCTTGCAAATCCGGCAGAAGTATTGTACAGTGGCTGTGTTATGTTACGTTTAGCAGTACTTGGGTCCGGCTCCGGCAGTAATTGCCAGTCTATTTTCAATGCCATCAAGGATGGTCGCTTGGATGCAGAGGTGGTTATCGTCCTCTCTGATAAGCCTGATGCCTACATCCTTGAGCGAGCTCGCCAGCATGGCGTGCCTGCGGAAGTGATGGATTGTGGTGGCTATAAGAATAAGTTTCCGCTGGAAGTTCAGGCTGCTGTGGCCGAGAAGCTCAAGGCTCTGAATGTTGACATGATTTGCCTTGCCGGCTTCATGCGTCTGGTGAAGGCTCCTCTTCTGGAGGCTTTCCCCCGCCGTATTCTGAATATCCATCCGGCTCTTCTGCCGGCGTTCCCGGGTGTGGAAGCTTGGCGCCAGGCACTGGAGGCCGGTGCTACTCAGGCCGGTTGTACGGTACACTATGTGGATGCCGGTATGGATACCGGAGAGATTCTCATGCAAGCTTATGTGCCCGTTCTGCCTGATGATACTGCGGAGTCTCTCCACGCCCGCATTCAGGTGCAGGAGCATATTCTTTATCCCGCCGCTATTCTTTCTGCTATTTCTAGGCTTTAAGAAAGTAAACGATTTTTTATTAAAAAAGCCGCAGATTTCTTTCGGAATTTGCGGCTTTTTTCATTGGTAGGGAAGGGGCTCAGCGGTTAATGATTTCTCTGATAGTGGCGGAGTATTTTTCCGGTGAGTCAGGGCTGATATCATAGCGCAGGTAGCAGCGCTTACGCAGGGCATCGTATGATTCTCCCGGACGGGTGACAAGAGCTCCATGCTTGTAAAGGATGCGTGAGATGGAGCCATTGTGAATGGGCGCTAAGTCGTAATATGTCGGCATATCCGGCGCCATGTGACGGAAGGTGGACATCACGCCGCTGGAGCAGTTATTAGAGGCTGTGTTATACGCTGTGTGGTTTTCTTCCGCCTCCTGTGCCAGTTGTACGAAGTGCATTAGCATGGCTCTGGCTCCCTCCGGTTTTACCTTCATCGGCATCAGGAGCAGATCCTCATGGCGGTGGTTTGTGCGCAGAGCGTAGATATCCTCTTCTGTTCCGAAGAGGTATATTAGGCCGTATTTCTTGTATAGCCCACCGATGGCATTTTGCTCCACACCCTCTGGCAGACGCGTTTCAGCGGAAACGACCAGGTGCTTCCCATCCGCGAAGTTGAAACTTATCATGGTGTGGCATATGGCCTCCATGCCGTCCCAGTGGCATTCCGCGAAATCAACTCCTGTGATGGTGGAGAGATTGTAGCTTTCTGTTCGCCAGATAGGGTCATAGTCATTCTCCGAGCGGTAGCGGAAGTCTCTCAGGTTCCGGATGGTAAGGAGATCTCCCTTCAGTTCAAACTCCGGCGCGTGTGCCCATGGCGCCTGCCACTGCTTAGGCTGAGGGCCGGGTATGAATACATAGCACACTACACTGAGTAGAAATGCTGTCCATAGAAGCTCTTCTGCGCGCTTCCTTTTTAGCAACACGTAGCAACATGCTACTGCTGCAGGAATAAGTAGACAGAAAGGCTGGTAAATCCAGAGCCCTAATGCCCACAGTAGACACATTGCCAGAATGAGCCATCTGACACCGAGCCAGATATATATTAAAGACAACTTTATTATTTCTGGGGTTGATTTTTTCATGGCCCTTAATCGAAGCGTATGATGAGGGGGCGGCCGGAAGATGATGCTCCTTCGGCCAGCGGAGAAATGTCAGCAGTGTGTACCCAGCCGCGTACGCCTGTAAATGTCTCCACATAGCTGAAAGTACCGCGCACGGCCAGCAAGTGAAGGGGGGTGGAGGCCGGGAGATCTATGATGGCGGAGGCGGCGTCAGTAGCCGCGGTGCGAGCTGTTGTGGCGGTTGTTACACAGGCTAAATCCGCCGGAGCAAGGCTTTCCATATCAGGCACTTCTCGGGTGGCGTAGTATAGCCAGTCGGCAGCGCAAAGCATGCAGAGAATGGCGGCGCCGGCGGTGCAGGCCTGCAGAAGAGGCTTGGGCCGCTTGCGCCAAAGAATCATAAGTGCAATGCAGAGCAGAAGGGCGGCCGCGCATACCTGGGTGAGAATCCAGAGCTGTCCTATGCTCAGCAGGGTGAAAATTTCATCCGTAAGGCCGGCAGACGGCATCACAGCGCCTTCCTTGCGGCGGATGAAGTCCAGATTGGCGCGTGCTTCCGGCAGGCCTGCATCCGTATGTAAGGCTCGCATGTAGAAGAGAGCAGCGTGCCCGTTTTTGCCGAGGCGGTAGTAGCAGTTGCCCATATTGTAGAGTAGTTCTGCGCTGTTACGCACTGGGGTGGCGCTTTGTTGCTCTGCCTGAAGGAGCTCTAGCGCGCGGCTGAAGCGCCCGGCGGTGTAGGCTTCCAGTGCGGCGTCCTCCGCTGCCTGTGCCTGCGGAAGAAGGCAGGGTAGCAGCAGGATAAGAGCGCCTAATTTAGCCAGCACCTTTCGTACGGCCCGCAGCATGCGCGCGCGCTCTGATGGGCTAACATCCGGCGCTGCACTTGGGGCGAAAGCTTCCGTGTCTCTCCTGTTCAGAATGTTTTTGAGTGCTTCTGTGTGTTCAGCAGTGGGGATGCGGCATTCAATAAAAGCTCCTATACTTTTCAGGAAGCCCAGGCTATCTTTTTGCTCTGCGATGGCGGCAAGTTCTTTCTCCCGGGCTCGGCTCTCTGCGCCCTCGGCAATAGCTCCCTGCAGCTTTCGTAGAAGCATCCAGCCCAATATGCTCAGCCCGGGCAGGTACAGCAGGTACCACAGCCAGCGCGGCAGGCGTAGTTCCGGGCCGTTGCCTCCGGCGGCTTCTCCGGGGAGGAAGTGGTAAATATCCGTCAGTTCTGCTACCGGCACGGTGCCGGCGGGAGGCGGTTCTGCAGCCGCCGTGATGATGCCGCTACCGGTAGCCTCTGTTTCTCTCCACAGCATGGGAATGGGGGCAGTGGTGGCGGTTTTGTAGGTCAGTTCTTCAGGGGAAAAGTAGGTGAAGGAAAAGGAGGGAATGCTGCCTACTTCAGCCTTAGGGTGCATGTGCAGGGTGTAAATCATGCCGATGGTGCGCCCGTTAATATCCGGGATTGGTTTGCGTGTCGGCGGGATAATCAGCCAGTTTTGTTCATCCTGAAGTTTTGGGCATTCCAGCTGCCTGAGGTTGCCGGTACCCATGACTGTAATTTCCACCACTGCGGCTTCATTCATAGCTAGATTGTCAGCTGTGGTTGTGGCCTTTATGGAGTATTGGCCTACAGCATTAGTGAAATCCGCCGGAGCGCGGTCGGGAAGGGGTATGGCGCTGATTTCCGGTGCGGGCATGGGCACATCCATACTGTTGTTTTCACCGGCCAAGCAGATGGGAAGTTTGCCTGAGATGGTATTTCTGCCTTCATGGGTGGGGGTGAAGCTGCAGTAGAAATCAGCCGTGTTCCAGTGCTGCCCCTTGGCGTAGGCCGTGGCGTTTTGCCTCATTATCTGGCCGTGGAACAGGCCTAGTACACCATCCGTGGCAGAACTCAGGTCACTCACATACACACTCTCTGAGTTAAGCTGCGGGAGGTAGGGCGTCGTGCAGTGCGAGGGCATGAAGATTTTCAGCGCGGCGCGTATAGTTTGGTATACATAGCTGTTCTCCTCTTCCGTGTACCAGAGCACGCCATAGGTGGTGGCGCCGAAGTTGTACCACTTAATTTCGCTAGTGGGGACTACCGGGAGCGGTGGCACGTCTACGATGACTCTGCGCCCGGAACTATAGCGCACCTCGATGGGGGCGGGGGCTATTTGCCCAGCAATATCCGCCTTTATCATGATGGGCTGTACTGCAATCATGCGGCGGTCCGCATCCAGCGGGTTCGGCTTGGCCTGCCATTCCATCATGCGCACCTGAGCATTGGGAAGAACCGGATGGGCCGGTTCAAAAAAATCTGGCTCTTTCATGGGGTCTTCCTGAGTTTCTATCAGGTACAGAATAACCGCTTCTCCCGGCACAGCCACCCCGGTGGACCACACGGGCTGAATCTCGGCGTGCATCTGGCTGCTCAGGAAGGTGAACAGAGCGCAGAGGGTTGTGATGAACTTCTTCATGATAGTCGTGTTTTAATAATCTTTTTCGGGGTGAATTGCGGTGTTCTGCGGAGGAATGGGTGAGGCCATTTCTTCATCCATGTGCATGCGCAGGAGGCTTTCAGCACGCTGGCGTGCTTTCTCTTCATCACTCTGGTTGTCATCCTCCGGCTCGGGGGTATCCTGTTGCTGTGGCTCCTCGTCTTGAGGGGCGTTGTCCTGCGGCTGATTGTCGTCCTGCGGGGCGGGATTGTTTTGAGGCCGGTCGTTCGGTTGATTATCCTGCAGGCTGTCATCATCCGGCGCTGGCACGTCCTGCTGAGGTGGCTCTAGGTTAAGTCTCCCTATCTCCTTTTCCAGTTCATTGATGAGCTTATTAATGGCGGAGATATTGGCGTGGGCAGGCGCGAAATCCGGTGTAATCTTTAAGGCATCGTGGTAGAGAACGAGATTTTGCCTGAGTTCGTCCACGATGCTTTGCAATTGCTCGGGGGCAGGCCGTGGGGCAGAACCATCCGGCAGGGCGGGCAGGGCGGCAAGCTCATCGTAAATGATTCTGAGCTTGTTAAATGTGGTAGATGAGGCCAGATTTCCCAGAGCGTGCAGAGCGGCGGTTTGCATGGCGGGGTCATCATCCAGTAGTGCTCGGGAATACGCTTCCTGAGCGGCCTGATGGAGTTGCTGTGCGGCCAGTGCATTGCCTTCAGCATATGCCTCAGCGCTTTCCCTGCTGGCAGCTTGTGCATGCTGGTTGAGCAATAGGATGCTTAAGGTCATCAGTAGAGCGGTATGGGCTCTTTTCCACCATTCGGTGCTCAGCAGTATGGAGCTCACCAGCAGTACCAACGCGATGACGGCAAACCATACGAAAAGATCATTCGGGCATTTGTTTATCGAGAAGGCTTCCTCGTGGCGTTCTAGCCGCGCTACGGACTCTCGCACGAAGGCAGATAAATTCGTGCCGGAGTTCATCTGGTAAAAGGCTCCTCCCGTGGCTGAGGCAAAGTCCCGCAGCAGGCGTACATTCAGCTTACTTACAACGTGGCGGCCGGAGGCGTCTCGCCAGAGCCCGTTTTCGGCATAGGTGTCCGGGATGGTTCCGCCGGTTTCAGTACCTATGCCTACGGTGATGACGAGAAGGTGGCGTTCACGGGCTTCTGCCGCGGCTTCTGATGAAGTGCGCACCGTGTCTTCACCATCACTGAGGATAATGAGAGCGTTTGTGCCATCCGGCGCGGAGCGTTTGAAGTTCTCCATGGCGTGGTTCAGCACCTGCCCGAAGTTTGTGCCGCCTGTTGCCACCCAGCTGCGGTCTATGTGCTGAAGCGTTTCACTCAGTGAGGCGTGGTCATAGGTGAGCGGTACCACCATGTTCGCCTCGCCGGAAAAGACAATGAGCCCGATTTTATCTTCAGGCAGGGCTTTGATGAGTTCATAAGCCGCGGAGCGGGCTTGCTCTAGGCGGGAGGGCTTTACGTCCTGCGTTTCCATGGAGCGGGAGATATCCATGGCGATGAGAATATTCCGTGAATTGGTGGTAGCACCGGCCTCAGTGTAGCCATTGATGGGGCGAGCAGCTGCCAGAATGGTGAAAGTCAGAGCCAGCAGTCCCAGTATGGCCGGAAGTACCGTGCGGTGGAACGGCGGGCGGGTCACGAGTTCATCTCGGTGCGCCGGGGAGACCAGCATTTGCCATGCCTGCTGCGAGCGCCGCCGGGCAAGTATGGTCACTACTGCCAGTAGGATGGGCAGTAGCAAGGCAAGAAGAACGTAGGGGTATAAAAAGCTCATGGCATATTATAATCGCGGGTCAAGGGGCAGGGCGGGGGCGAGTGAAGTGTAGCAGGCATCCCAGCGTAAGCAGGACGCAGGCGATTCCCAGCGGCCAGGGGAATAGCTCGTCATAGCTCTGGAAGGTGCGGCGGGTTGCCTCCGTCTTCTCCAGCCGATCAATGCTGGCAAAGGCCTGTAATAGCCCGGCACCTGAGCTAGCACGGTAGAAATTTCCATCAGTCAGGCGGGCTATTTCCTTCAGCGTAGGTTCATCGTATAAATCTACCTGCGCGGTGTAATCAGAGAGCTGTTTATCACGCCCTATGGCTATGGTGAAAATCCTAATGCCAAGCTCAGCGGCCAAGCGGGCAGCATCTGTCGGAGAAATGGTGCCGCTGTTATTCACGCCATCCGTCACTAGGATGATGACTTTGGATTTTGTTTCTCGGCGTTCGTTGAGGCGGGTAGCGGCGGAGGCGATAGCTGAGCCAATAGCCGTGCCGTCCTGAGCGATGTAGCCGGAGCGAGTAGAAGCATTTCCTTGGTTATGGCTGCTTTCCGGGATTACATAGAACTGGTCTATCACATCATTGATCATGCTGTGATCGAGCGTGAGAGGGCTGCAAAGCCTAGCTTTGCCGGCGAAGGCCACAAGCCCGATGCGGTCATTCGGGCGGGCGTCGATGAACTCTTTTATCACGCGCTGAGATGCCGTGAGGCGGTCCACGGTAATGCGTCTGCGGCGGTTCTGTTCGTCGCGCGTGGTGAACACCATATCTCTTTCCGCCATGGAGCCGGAGAGGTCACAGCAGAGCATGATATCAATGCCGCTCACTTTTTGCTCTTGGTAGCTGTTGCACCAGCAGGGGCGAGCCAATGCCACCAGAAGTGAGGCTATGCCCAAGCTCAGGCAGATGGGGCCTATGTGCCCGGCCAAGCGTGCCGGACGGCGCAGTTGTTCTGCTATAAAGCGGATGGTGGGGTGGCTGATGCCCGTTGCCGTGCCCGGGAAGCGGCGCAGCAGCAGTAGGGGCGGCAGCAGCAGCAGTGCCCACAGCCAGCCCGGTTCTTGCAGCACGAACTCTCGTGTTGCTTCAGGCACCCCAGTTTGGGTGGCAGCTAATGATATGCTGGAGAAAAGACTCATAATTTCTGCACTTTGGCTATAGCTGCGGCTGCGGCGGCTTCTTCTTCCTGAGCTTTGGTGATAAGGGTAACAAGGCCGCGGGTTTCTTCTATGAGGACGCGCACTTGCTGCGGATCCTGCTGCGTGATGCCACGGTACTTCATATCCGCCAGCCTTTCCAGAATGAAGCGGGTTTCATACCTGCAGGCAATCGGCAAGGTGGAGAGGGTATCCATGCGGTGGCAGAATTCCTCGTGCGTTTCGTACATGGCGGCATCTTTCACCTGAGAGGTCAGAAACCGGCGGATAATCATAGAGAGCTTTAGGCTGCACTCCCGCAGGGGAGGCAGCTGCTCTGCCAATTCATCCAGTTCTCGCTCTGCTTGCTGCTGGGGCGTTAGGCTGGCGTGCTGCAGCTTTTTAGCTTTGCGGCGTAACACTCTGCGGATTCCAAGCCCTGCCAGCCCCAGCGCCACTCCAAGACCACAGATGATAAGCTCCTGAAAATCTGATGCCATGAACGTCTCCGGCGGTACGTTTCCCTCCAGTTGCGGTATGGCTTGCAGAATGTGTTCATTCATTGTGGTGGTGCGGGGCAGGGGTTAGCGGGCAAAGAGGCGGCTGCGCCGTGCAAAGAGTTTACGAAGCTCCGGCATGAAATCTAGGTGGGTGAGCAGGCTCAGATAATCTATTCCCTGGCGGGTGAATGTGCGCTCCCAGTTGAGCATATGAGCTCTCATGGCCTTGCTGTGGGCGGTGCGCATATCTTCGTCTCCCGGGGTAGCGATGAATTGCTCACCGCTTTCAGGATCCTGAGCGTAGAAGCTTCCCACCATCGGCAGCTCTAGTTCCAGCGGGTCATTAATCCGCAGGGGGATGAGCTCGTGAACAAAGCTGAGCTTGCCAACGGCTTGTTTATCCGGTTGCATGAGAAAATCACTTATCAGGAAGCACATGGCAGGTTTGCGCTGCGTAAGGATAATCTCCGTTGTAATGTCTTCCATGCTGTCATCCTCGCCTCCGGGCGGGGCAGAAAGGATTTCACGCACCACGCGTAGGCACTGCTTCATGCCTTTGGCCGGGGGAAGATATAAGTGCGGGCGGCAGCCGAAAAGCAGTAGGCCGATTTTATCACCATTCTGCACAGCGCTGAAGGCTAGCACTGCCGCGATGCGTGCTGCGTATTCCAGCTTGCTGTCAGTTGAGCCTCCGCCTGCGTAGCGCATGCTGGCACTCGTATCCACCGCCAGCAGCAGTGCCTGCTCTCGCTCCTCGTGAAACTTTCTCACATACGGCGTGCCGGTGCGGGCCGTCACTTTCCAGTCTATGAAGCGGGGCTCATCCCCCGGCATATATTCGCGGAAATCATCAAAATCCAGCCCTTGGCCACGGAAGCCGGAGCGGTACTGCCCGGCAAAGGTGGCGGTAACAAGCCTGCGCGCCTGCATCTCGATGCGGCGCACCTGCTGCATGATTTCCTGTGTCTTATCCATGAGTGGAGAGCAGCTAATGCAAGAGCTTACGGCACGGGAACCTTCGAAAGGATGTGGTCTATAATGTTGTCACTTGTCACATTTGCAGCCTCCGCTTCATAGGAGAGCAGAATGCGGTGGCGCAGAATATCGTGTGCCAAATCCTTTACATCTTGGGGAGTCACGTACCCGCGCTGGCGCGTGAAGGCAAGCGCCTTTGCTGCCAGAGCTATGTTGATGGTGGCACGGGGGGAGGCACCGGCTCGTACCAGCCCATCCAGACTCCTGTCCAGCTTGCCCGGGGCTCGGGTGGCGCGAACGAGGTCCACAATGTATCGCTCTACGGCGGGATCCGTAAAGATTTGGTTCATCAGGGTGCGAGAGTGCTCAATTTCCTCCTCTGTGACTACCGGGCTTGTGGTCGGGGTGCCGGATGTTTTGCTCATGAGCTCCAGCACACGCAGTTCTTCTTCCCGCGAGGGATAATCTACAAGCACTTTGAAAAGGAAGCGGTCCAGCTGGGCCTCCGGGAGCTGGTAGGTGCCTTCTTGTTCAATGGGGTTTTGTGTGGCCAGTACAAGGAAGGGATTCGGCAGTGCATAACTTGTCTCGCCCAGTGTTACCTGGCGCTCTTGCATGGCTTCCAGAAGGGCACTCTGCACCTTGGCCGGTGCTCGGTTGATTTCGTCCGCCAGAATTAGATTGGAGAAAATGGGGCCCTTTTTCGCACTGAAACGGTGCTCATCAGGGTTATAAACCATGGTGCCCAGCAGGTCTGCCGGTAGCAAATCCGGCGTGAACTGGATGCGCGAGAACCCGGCGCGCAGTGTGCCTGCCAGTGCTTTTACGGATAGCGTTTTAGCCAGTCCGGGAACGCCTTCCAAAAGAACGTGCCCTTTGCAGAGCAGACTCAATATCAGGCGGTTTATCAGCTCCTGCTGGCCTACCACCACCCGCGCCATCTCCATTTTTACCACGCTCACCCAGGCGGAGCTTTGCGCTATCTCTTCGTTGAATTGCTCGGTATTCATTGTTCGCTCGTTTATTTAAATTATCATGTCTCAGCCCTTCTTTCAAGCATGTTCCACGTCTTGCATGGCTATGACACAGCTTCACTCCTGCCTTTACCTCTTCTTTTCACATATTTATTGCTCTGGAGCTTAGTTTTTCAAGATTTTTGCTGAAAAATGCAAATTCGCCTTGACGTATGCCAGAAATGGTGTAAAATATCGCTCCGCTAATCTTTTTAACCGTAGAAAATCTTATGTCCAGAATCTGCAATATTACGCTTGCCATGCCGCATAAGGGCCGCCGCATCCATCGCTCCGGTCTTGCCAAGAAGAAGGGCGGTATCGGTCGTCACGTTACTAAGACTGTCAACCGTACGGTCTACCCGAACCTTCAGGAGAAGCGTATCTGGGTGCCTGAGCTTAACGGCGGCCGTGGTGGTTACATCCGCATGAAGCTTTCCTGCAAGGCTCTTCGCTCTATCTCCAAGAACGGTGCCTACAACGTTCTCAAGAAGGCCGGGATTCTCTAATAATCCCCCCCCTCAGAAAAACGTCACTTTTTTTGAACGGGGCGGCACATTAGTGAGTCTATCTTTTCGAATCAGAAGATTCCTAAGTGCCGCGGGGCTGTTCTCAGAACGAACGCGGGTACTTCGCAAGGCTTCCTACTGAATTAACAGACTAAGCATTTCGAGACTAAAATGACCCCCCAACAAACTAAAATCGCGCTTCGTATTAACGATGACAACCTTAACCACCACCTGTGGAATAACCGCGGTGTATGGTGGTGCCACGTTACGGTTCATAAGCCGGATGCCACAGCAGAGCGTCTCCGCTTCTCCCTGCGTACTAGGGATATTAAGAAGGCTCGCACTCTGCGCGATCGCATCTTTGCGGACATCCAGCGCCACTTCGGCATAGCAACCTGATAAAGGATTTATCCTCACACGCGGGGCAATCTTAACGGATTGCCCCGCTTTTTTGTGCCATACTTGGCAGGAGAGTGAATAATGTCTTGACTCCTGCTGCAGACTGTGGCAAACTCTCCTTGCCACCGGGGCCCCCGGAGGTATGGCTGGAAAACCCCGTCAGGACCGAGAGGTAGCAGCGGTATTCAGACCTTATCTGCCGGGTTCGCCTCGGTGGCGTTTTTTTTGATTGTGCGGGGTGCGTTTCGCCTGTTCTTTTTGATGCCAGAGAGTGAGTGGTGCAGGTGGGCAAGTAAAGCCTGTAAAATCGCCCTCAGAGCCCCATTATGGCGCGAGATTGTATTCACATGTTCTCCACATACAAAGGCCTTGTAGGCCATTTGTAATCTTTCCTCATTCTGGTAAATAAAAAACAGCCGCCGTTCCTCTGAGGAGCGGCGGCTGAATGATAAGCTTGCGTTATCCTAGTATCAGTTCAGCGTGGTGATATAGTAACCGGCGATAACTGCGGTACCAATCACGCCTGCAACGTTCGGGCCCATGGCGTGCATGAGCAGGAAGTTGGTGCGGTCAGCCTTCTGGCCCTCGTTGTGAGACACACGGGCAGCCATGGGAACGGCGGACACACCGGCGGAACCGATGAGCGGGTTAATGGGGGTCTTGCGCCAGCCGGGGATAAGGTTCATAATCTGAGCGCAGATGAGACCGCAGCAGGTAGCCACGGCGAAGGCCACCACACCCAGCATGATGATGAGCAGGGTTTCACCCTTCAGGAAACGTACGCCCTGCATAGTAAGGCCTACGGATACACCCAGAAGGATGGTGGTGATGTTCATGAGCTCATTCTGAGCGCAGTTTACGAGACGCTCCGTCACCTTACACTCACGCAGGAAGTTGCCGAACATGAGCATGCCGAGCAGAGGAGCTGCATCCGGGCAGAGAAGGATGGTCAGGATGGTTACCGTGAAGCAGAAGAACATCTTCTCTCCCTTGGAAACCATGCGCAGACTCTTCATCTTAATCTTACGCTGCTTCTCAGTGGTGCACAGGCGCATGAAGGGCGGCTGAATGAGCGGCACGAGAGCCATGTAAGTATAAGCAGCCACAGCGATGGCACCCAGAAGCTCCGGAGCCAGCTTACTGGCCAAGAAGATAGAGGTGGGGCCGTCTGCTCCGCCGATAATGCCAATGGCGCTGGCCTGGCCCTTGGTGAAGCCCAAGCATACAGCGGAGAGGAAGGTGAAGGCTACACCACCCTGAGCTGCTGCACCCAGAAGCAGGGCCTTGGGAGAGGCAAGCAGCGGGCCGAAGTCCGTCAGTGCGCCTACGCCCATGAAAATGAGCGCCGGGAAAATCTCGCACTTAATGCCGAGGCCGAGAAAGTCAAAGAGGCCACCCTCGGGTTTTACGACGAGGTACTTCTGCGGGGTCTGGCCTGTGACGCGTACGCGACCTTTGCCGTTTTCATGAGCCACCATGGGCTCAGCCATGGCAGTCTCGTACTGCTGCTTCACCTCATCGGAGAGGCCTTCAGTACTCTGCATACTTACGCCGGGTTCTTCGTACGGGGCAAGGGTGAGCGAGATAAAGCCCACGTCATCGATAGTGGAGCGATCCACCTGCCCATCCTTGAGGGCCACGACTTCTCGCTGAGCCTGGGTGATGACCATACCGTTGTCCGGGATGTTAGCGATGAGAGCGCCGAAAGCAATCGGCACCATGAGCAGCGGCTCAAACTGTTTCGCTACACCCAGATACAGCAGAACGGCCACGATACCCCACATGGCGTACATCTGCCACGTCATCTGGAATAATCCGATGCCGGAGATGAAATCCGCGAGGGAATTAATGAGTTCTTGCATATTGCAATGGGAAATTTACTGATTGTTACACCCCCTGCACACTTGTAGTGCAGGGCCTGTAAGCCAACAGGGGCTTAACCGAGGTAGGCCAGAGGCTGGTTCTCAGCCACGGTGTCGCCGGGAGCCACGCAGAAGCTGGTCACGGTACCGTTAGCGGGAGCGTAGATGACGGTGTTCATCTTCATAGCCTCCAGAGTGAGCACCTGATCACCTTCCTTCACGGCGGTGCCGGGCTTCACATCGAGGGATACAACCTTACCAGCCAGGGGGCTCTGGATGGGGGTGCCTGCGCCAGCTGCAGGAGCGGGAGCAGGAGCGGGAGCTGCTATGGGAGCGGCGGCTACCACGGGAGCGGCCACGGGAGCGGGAGCAGCCACAGGAGCGGGTGCGGGAGCGGCATTGCTGCCACCAAGGGTTTCTACGGTAACGTCAAAGGTCTGACCGGCAACGGTAATACGGAGCTGTTTCATTGTGTGATATGTTTGGTTTAATTGTTAAGTTTTTAGGGTGCAGCTTTATCAGCCGCGGTTGATGGTGTGAGAGTTCATGATAGAGGTACGGCCGCTCTGGCCGTAGGACGTGTCGACCGGCTTGATGTCGAGGATTTTGGCCTCGCTACCGACGGTTACCTTCACTGCTGCGGCGATGGCGGCAATGACCTCAGGGGTGATGCTGCTGGCTGCTGCATCATAGATGCCTGCAGCGATGGCTGCCACCTGAGCCGGGGTGGGCTCGGGGCCAAGCACGGGAGCAGCTGCTACCGGAGCGGGAGCGGCTGCTGCCATGGCGGCTCTGGCGGCTTCTGCCTGCGCTTTCTTCTTCTCTTCCATGCGTACGGCGATAGCGCCGGAGATGGAGAGAATCACGCAGAGCAGACCAAGACAGCAGAACACCACCAGCATGCCCGTGATCTGGTACGTCAGCGCGTCCATGAACTCGGGCCATGTTATGGCTAGTGTCTGGGTTATGTTCATATGTGTTGTTATAGTGAGAAGGGATTACAGCGGCATGTTGCCGTGCTTCTTAGCGGGGCGCACTTCACGCTTGCTGAGCATGGTGCGGAGAGTGAGCGCAATCTTAGCGCGAGTTTCCTTGGGATTGATAACCTCGGTTACCTGATCGCTGGCTGCTGCGGCGTACGGGTTGTAGAAGGCCTCGGTGTACTCGGCCAGCAGCTCCTGTCTGCGGGCTTCACGGGCGGCGTCATCCTCGATGCCCTTCAGCTCACGGCCATAGAGAATCGGCACAGCACCCTGAGCGCCCATCACGGCAATCTCAGCCGTCGGCCACGCGTACACGGCATCAGCACCCAGACCCTTGCAGCACATGGCGATGTAGGCGCCGCCGTAGGCCTTGCGCAGAATCATGGTCACCTTCGGCACGGTGGCGGAGGAGTATGCGAAAATCATCTTAGCGCCGTGGCGGATGATGCCGCCACGCTCCTGTTGCTTGCCGGGCAGGAAGCCGGGCACGTCCACGAGGTTCACCAGCGGGATGTTGAAGGAATCACAGCAGCGGATGAAGCGGGCTGCCTTATCTGAGGCGTCGATATCCAAGCAGCCGGCCTTCACTGCAGGCTGGTTCGCGATGATACCTACCACCACGCCGCAGATGCGGCCGAAGCCCACCACCACGTTACCGGCGAAAGCGGCATGCACTTCCATGAAGCTGCCTTCGTCCACAAGGCGGGAGATGACTTTCTTCACGTCCAGCGGGGTGTTGTTGCTTGCGGGGATGATGTCGTTCATGCCTTCGTCATCCGCGATATCCAGCGGGCAGCTCAAATCATGGGGCGGCTCTTGGGTGTTATTGGAGGGAAGGTAGCTGAGCAGCTGCTTAGCGATGGTGATGGCTTCCTCATCCGTGTTAGCCACGAAATGGGCATTGCCGCTCACACCGGCGTGCACATCAGCACCGCCGATTTCCTCCATGGTGCATTTCTCGTAAGTCACCTGTTCGATGACCTTGGGGCCGGTGATGTACATGCCGGCTGCGCCACCGCGGCGGATGATGATGAAATCCGTCAGTGCCGGGGAATAGGCCGCACCACCGGCGCAGGGACCCAGAATGAGGGAAATCTGCGGTACAACGCCACTGGCTGCTACGTTGTTGTAGAACACGTTAGCAAAGCCGGTGAGGGATTCTACACCTTCCTGCAGGCGGGCGCCGCCGGAATCATTAATCTGGATGATGGGCATGCCGCCCTTCATGGCGTACTGCTGTGCATCACAAATTTTCTGGGCGTGCATGTAGCCCAAGGAGCCACCCTGTGCCAAGAAATCCGCAGCGGAGGCTGCTACAGGACGCCCGTTTACAAGGCCGAAACCTGTTACAATGCCGTCTCCGGGAATTTCTTTGTTCAGCATGCCGAAGTTACTACAGTGGTGCTTCGTATGCATGCCGATTTCGGTAAAGGAGCCAGTGTCAAAAAGACAGGCCATGCGCTCGCGTGCCGTCCAGTCCCCCTTTGCATGGCGGGCTTCATACTTTTCCGGCGTCGCAGCGTACTTAATCTTGCGCCTGCGGGCTTCAAGGTCTTCCAGTAATTTGGGATCTATAGCCATATGTTTTTAGTGTTGTGCGTGTTGCGTCGTGTGGCGCTCACTGAGTGGTGTACAGTACTCCCCTCGCGCCCATTCCACGCTGCCACATTCTACCACGCTTATCGCCCCATGAAAAGCAAATTCCGCGCTTTTTATCTTAAAAAATGCGAAAAAGTTTGAGTGCGCTCTACGTTTTGAGCGAAATGCCCCTCCGGCAGCCGTACCGGAGGGGTAAAAATGGATTTTTAGCGGAAGGAGTGGCTATTTGCTGCACTCACAGCTGAATGGTGATACGTGGGGTGATGATGGCACGGTTATAGCGGCCGGGGGCCACGTGGGTGCGAGGCCAGATGATGCAATCCGTGATTTCGCAGCCGGCCGGTATGTGGGCGTCCTGTCCCACCATGCAGTCTTCGCTGATATCGGCGAGGGCTGATATGGTGGCAGAGGGGTGAATGCGCTTGCTGCTGGGCATATCCAGAATAGCGTTCAGGTAACCCTCAGGGGAACCGATTTCGTACCAGTTGGCCCAGTCAAAGGAGACGCCGCCTGCTTTCCCTTGGCGGACTAGCTCCAGCCAGATGGGGAAGATGGAGAACTTTTCTTCCTCAGGGAACATGCGGGCTACTTCCTGTTCCATGATGTAGGTTCCTGCAAACTGGTGGGTACCGGGGCAGATGCCAAGCGCGTGGCGAATGTCCGTGATGCGCCCTGTGGCTTCATCAAATCCCACATTGCGCTTGCCGTCAATGCTGCGGAGAGCCATGGTGATGAGGTTGCCGCTGCGGCGGTGCTCGGCGAGCAGGTCTGCCAGCGGAATATCCGTGAGGATGTCACCATTGTGTACGATGATAGGACCTTCTTTCCACAGGGGAAGTATTTTCTTTACGCCGCCGCCGGAGTCCAGCGGTTCCTCCTCGTGGCTGAATGTCACGGGGCATCCGCGGTACTGCGGATCAGGGCAGGGGAAAGCCTTATCCCAAGCGAACTCTAGGCAAGAAGTATTGACGATGAACTCCGTAACACCGGCTGCCATGAAGCGGTCCATGGTGTGCTGGATGAGCGGTTTATCAAAAACCGGCATGAGGGGCTTGGGGAGGATGTGTGAGAGCGGCGCTAAGCGGGTGCCCAAACCAGCGCCAAGGATGAATGCCTGCATGGTGATTTGTATACTTTATTAAGCAGTTGCTGCTGCGGCAGCTTTCCTAGCTTTTTTAGCCGCGAGGAATGCACGCAGTTTGCGCAGGAAGAGGATAGTGAGAAGGACTAATAGTGCGGCACCAACGATGGCCAGCAGAGGTGCTAATACGGCCATGACAGCACCCACGATGGATAAACCGTTTTCCGCGGTGCTGACGATGGGGTTTCCTATGCCGGCGGAGGTCGTGGTGCTTGCGGCGCGCACTGCGCTGGTGCCTAGCTGCACGGTGCCGGCAGTGCCTGCTCCGGCTATGATGCCTACACTCCATTGCAGCCAGTCCGGCAGGTCTCCCAGCATGCCGGCTGTTACTACTGCTCCGGCCACCAGTGCAGCTGGGCCTACGATGGTGTCTAAAAGGTTGTCTACCACAGGTATGTAATAGGCCAGAATTTCAGCGAAGGTGGCTGCTCCCAAGCAGATGATGGCCGTGTCACTGCCCACCCATGCGAGGTTTTCATCAATGCTGAGCCCGCAGAAGCGTACGCCCAATGCCATGACCAGTAGGGGGATGAATACGCGGAATCCACAGGAAGCGGAGAGAGAGATGCCCACGCATAATGCAATGCCTGTTTGGAGATAGTCTATGTTCATGTGTTGAGGTGATGGCGGAGATTACCAGAGCTGTGGCATGTTGAAGCCCACGGCGCAGGCACCCATGATGGCATTAGCAACAGCGTGCATGATGATGGCCGGAGTAATTCGCTTAGTGAGAACTACCAGTATGTAGGTAAGCGTGCCGTAGCAGAAGGCTCCTGCATAATCCGCAGGACTGTGGATGAAAACAAAGGCTGCCGTGGTGACCACATATCCCAGCCAGCTGTGAGTGCCAATAGCGACTTCCTGCGGGAAATCCCGGTTCACGCACCAGCGCATGAGGAACCCTCGCCAGAAAAGCTCTTCCGCCAGTGCTACGATGACGGCCGCTCTCAGGAAACGCAGAACGTATTCTGCGTATGTAGCCGCGGTGCCTTCTCCGAAGATGCGCTCGGGGCAGAATCCGTTGCCGGTGTCAGGAATCCACCCGGCAAAGTATGGCACCAGCCAGATGCCGATGCCTACCACGCCGAACGCTGCTCCCAGTAGGCTTGCGCGTAGATTCCAATCCCATTCCGCTTCTCGCCTCACATGCCACAGCCACCAGCCAACCACCAGCGTCTGGACAGGATACACCAGCATCTCGGGGGCTCTTCGCCACCAAGGTGCATCCGGGTGATCCCATTCAACAAGGCTGCCTCCCACGCCCAACAGAATGCTGAACCCCATGAAGATAGCTAGTGGATAGACGCAGGTGCGATAGAGCGCAGTATCGGATTTCACGGTAAAATCTGTATTTACAATCTAATGAGATTAGAGTCCGGGGGCGGCGTTTGCAGATGAAAAGCGGAGTTTTATACGGGGCGCTTATCTGAGAGAATCGCAGAATTTTTCCATCTTGTCACATGCTGTTTCCAGAAGTTCAAAGGCAGTGGCGTAGCAACAGCGCAGGTAGCCCTCGCCGCAGGGGCCGAAGGCAGTGCCGGGCACAGCGGCCACTTTCTGCTCCTTGAGCAGGCGCATGGCAAAATCCTTGGAGGAGAGGCCGAAGCGCTTGATGCTGGGGAAAGTGTAGAAGGCGCCGCCGGGCAGGTGGCAGTCCATTCCCATATCATTGAAACGCTTCACGATGTAGTCGCGGCGCATGTGGTAGCTATCACGCATTTCCTGCATGGCGGGGGTGCCGTTCTGCAGGGCCTCAATGGCGGCCTCCTGGCTGGTGATAGTGGGGCAAATCATGGTGTAGGAGTGAATCTTCATCATCTGCTCGATGAGCTCGGAGGGGCCGCAGGCATAGCCCAAGCGGAAGCCGGTCATGGCGAATGCCTTGGAGAAGCCGTGAAGGAGTAGGGTGCGCTCTTTCATGCCGGGAAGGGAGGCTATGCTCGTGTGCGGCACGCCGTCGTAGCGCAGCTCGGAGTAAATCTCATCCGTGAGGACGAACAGGTCATGCTTAATGCAGATTCTCGCAATCTCCTGCAGGGTTTCCAGCGGAGCAATGGAGCCCGTCGGGTTCGTGGGGAAGTTCAGCATGAGCACTTTAGTACGCGGAGTGATGGCTGCCTCCAGCTTGGCCGGGTTCAGCGCAAAGAGGTCATCAATGCTGGTTTCTACAGGCTTAGGAGTGCCGTAGGCCAATAGCACAGAGGGAGCATAACTTACGTAGCAGGGCTCGTGGTACAGCACTTCATCTCCGGGGTTAATGAGGCAACGCAGGGCTAAATCAATAGCTTCGCTTACGCCGACTGTGGGCAGAATTTCGCCTATCGGGTTGTAGGATATGTGGAAGAAGCCCTCCACATATTTGGCAATGGCGCGGCGCAGGCTTTCCAAGCCGTAGTTGCTGGTGTATGTGGTGTGGCCTTTTTCCAGTGAGGTGATAGCGGCCTCACGAATGTTCCAGGGGGTGACGAAATCGGGCTCACCCACGCCCAAGGAAATGATGTCTTTACTGCCGGTGACAAGGTCGAAGAATTCGCGGATGCCTGAGCGTGGCAGGTCCACGACTTGTTTGGCGAGAGTACGGTTCCAGTCCATGAAATAAGTGAGAAAAATGTGAAAGTTTGTGATTAAGGAGCCACGCTGATGCGCTGGTGGCTGGGTTCTTCGGTGAAGTGCAGGCCATTGAGCTTGTATGTCTTCAGACGGAAATGTGTGGCTGTGGACAGCACGCCCGGCAGGCTTGCCAGTTTTTCACTCACAAACCGGGCCACAGAGAGCAAATCCGAAGCGTCCACCTGTACCAGTAGGTCAAAGCCGCCGCTCATTAGGTAGCAGCTGCGCACTTCGTCGAAGCGGGAAAGGCGTTCGGCAAGTCGGTCAAAGCCACCGCCGCGTTCCGGTGTGCATTTTACCTCAATGAAGGCGCTCACGCCCTCATTGTCATCATTCACAATCGTTTGATAACCGACGATGCGCCCCTCCTGTTCCAGAGTAGCTCGCTCGGCTGCAACTTCAGCAACGCTCACCCCTAAGCGGTCGGCAATCTGCTGGTCGCTCAGGCGGGCGTCCGTTTCCAATATCTTGAGAAGGGCTTCTTCCGTCATAAGTATGCCCATACTACCACGGGTACACGTCATGTCAAGCATTAATCATGTACTCAGCACGTTGCTATTCCGTATGTATGCTAATGCCGCCCCATAATTGCGGATTGAGGCAGAAAAAAGCACCACGCGACCGAAGCCGCGTGGTGATTTGAAAAAAGAGGGGTGGCTGAAAGCCAAGGCGCGATTAGCGCTTGCTGAACTGGAAGCGCTTGCGAGCACCGGGACGACCGGCCTTCTTGCGCTCCTTCATGCGGGAGTCACGGGTAAGGAGGCCCTGCTCACGGAGCTGAGCGCGGTACTCCTCGTTGATCATGACGAGGGAACGAGCGATAGCCAGACTCATAGCGCCGGTCTGACCGTGGATACCACCACCCTTAGAAACGATGCGAACATCGTACTTCTTCATGGTGTTAGTGGCATAGAAGGGCTGCAGGACAACGTTCTGCAGAGCGTCGGTGGGGAGGTACTCCTCGAAACCGCGGCGGTTAATCGTAATCTTGCCGGACTTGCCTTCCTCAACGGGGGTGAGCCAGGCATGAGCGATAGCCTCCTTGCGGCGGCCGGTAGCGTTGAACGGAGTTGTAGAGCTCATGATTTAGGAAACTGGGTTAGGCGATTGTAACAACGGTGGGAGTCTGAGCGGCGTGAGGATGCTCAGCGCCGGCATACACCTTCAGACGTACAGCCTGAGCGCGGCCCTGACGGGTGTGGGGAACCATGCCGAGAATGGCGTGCTCCACAATCTGCTCGGGATGAGTCTTGCGCAGCTTGGCGGGGGTGGTTACAACCTGATTGCCAACGTAGCCGGTGTAGCGGGTGTAGATCTTGGCGCGCTCCTTGTTACCGGTGAGCACCACCTTGTCAGCGTTCACAACGATTACATAATCACCGCAATCCACGTGGGGGGTGAAGATGGTCTTGTTCTTACCGCGCAGCAGATTTGCTGCCTCAACAGCGAGCTGACCGAGCACCTTGTTGGCGGCGTCGATCACATACCACTTGCGCTCAATATCCTGGGCTTTGGCAGAGAAGGTTTTCATGATGATTTCTTTTTTTCCTGTTTAGGCTTTCGCCAACGAACCTCTTAGTTCGGGGCGGCTACTCTACACTTTTTATGGCTTTTTGTCAACCGCTTTTTCTGATTTTAGGCATTTTTTTCAATTTTTTACCCCAAATCTGTAAAAAACGCTTGCAAAGTGCGCGTCTCCGCTATAAACTACCCGCGCACCGCGCAGGTGATTTGCGCCGTGCTTTTTAACCAATACTTATTATAATGGCAAATCCCCCCAGTAATCGCGGTGCCAAGCCGCAGCAGCGCAACAATAACGCCCCCCGTGGCGGCAGCAATGCCCGCGGTGGCGCCCGCCCCGTGAACTCTGCTCCCGTTAAGCAGAAAAAGGTAGTGGAAGAAGATAGCGAGGGTGAAATCGAGATGGAGGGCGTCGTTTCTGCTGTGCTCGCCGGTACGATGTTCCGCGTGAAGGTGGCCAGTGGTCATGAATTCTTGGCTCATATTTCCGGCAAGATGCGTAAGCGCTTTATTCGTCTTGTTGTTGGAGACCGCGTTAAAATTGAGGTGTCTCCCTATGATATGAGCAAGGCACGCATCACGTTCCGTCTGAACTGATTTAACGCGCATTCGATTCGAGAATCCTTCAGGCCGCCGTCTATACGACAGCGGCTTTGTTTTTTGGGTATTAGTCAAAAATGAAGGCGGGAGTTAATTCCCGCCGATAAGGAAGAGTAGAAGAAAAAGAGCGTGTAGCAGAACCAAGCCTACGCTGAATCCTTTGGGGCCTAGCCCCGCGTATAGTGCACACGCTGTGTGAAAGTTTGCAAAACTCCAGCGTCCGGGGCGTATCAGGTTGAGTATAGCGCTCAAAAGAGGGGTGAGAAGCGTGAAGCATAAGGCGCCCAGCACATAGTATTGCAAGCCGGGTAAGGGGAGATTCTCCGATTGATATATCTGAAGCAGTAGGACGGCGGAGTGTACGCCAAACAGGCAGTAAACACCTATGGCTGCCGGGCTGTAGGGAGCGGTGCGTTCTGCAAGTGCCCGGCGTTGATTCGGAGAAAGTATGCTGGGGCGATCAAAGCCTATGATAGCCCAGATGGTACCTCTAAAGACTTCGCTCAAAAGTTCATCAATCATGCCGGCTATCAGCCTCGGGATTTGATGCCCATGAGCATCTGCGCATTATTGGGGAACTTGCGCATGAAGAAGAGGAGGCGCTCCATGGCTTCCTCTGGCTTGTGATTGGCAAGAGCGCGGCGGATGAGCTGTATCTTGGTGAGCATCCACTCCGGGAGGATGAGCTCTTCGCGGCGGGTGCCGCTCTTGTTGATATCAACAGCCGGATAGATGTACATTTGCGCTATACGGCGGCTGAGTACAAGCTCCATGTTGCCTGTTCCCTTGAACTCTTGGAAAATGAGCTCGTCCATTCGGCTATTGGTCTCAATGAGAGCCGTTGCAAGGATGGTGAGGGAGCCGGCGCTACGGGTATTGCGCGCAGCGGCAAAGAGGCGGCGTGGGGTTTCGAGAGCACGGGCATCAATACCGCCGCTCATGGTGCGGCCACTGCCGCGATCCACATTGTTGTAAGCTCGGGCAAGGCGGGTAATGGAATCCATGAGGATGAGCACATGGCGGCCGTTTTCCACGAGGCGCTTGGCGCGCTCTATGCACATCTCGGCTATTCTGCAATGTTCCTTTACTCCGCTGTCATTGCTGGAGGCGAAAATCTCGGCCCCCGGCAGCTCACGGCTGAATTCTGTTACTTCTTCCGGGCGCTCGTCCACCAGCAGTACCATGAGGTGCAATTCCTCACCGTAGTTCTTCATGGCACCCTTTGCAATATCCATGAGCAGGGTGGTCTTGCCGGTGCGGGGCGGGGCAACAATGAGGCCGCGCTGGCCGCGTGCTACGGGGGATACTAAATCCAGCGTGCGGGTGGTGAAGTGTTTCGAGTCTGTCTCGAAAGCGAGGCGCTGGCTGGGGTTTACGGCTTTAAGATCGTCAAAGTGAGGGGCGTTGGCCGCTTCTTCAGGCGGGAGCCCATTCACAGCAGTAATGGTGGTGAGCTGGTGGCCTCGCTCATAGCGTTGGGCCATGCCCGTTACTTGCACGTAGGGGCGCAGGTTGTACTGGGTGATTAGGTCAGCAGGCACATAAACGGCCTGATTGGATGGTGCCCAGTTATTTTCCGGTACGCGTATGAAGCCGAATCCTTTAGTGGTGATTTCCAGCAGGCCTGTAAGCTCTTCAGGCTCACCTACTGGCACATAAGCGCGTCCGGTTTTGGGGATGGGTTCAATCTTTTCGCGCTGCAGCTTATGATTGTGTTGGCGTTGGGGGCGCCGGTTGTTGCCACCATTACCATAGCCATTACGCATGGGGCGCTCACCGTTTGCAGCCGGGTGTTCACGGCGTGCATTCGGGGAGAACTCGCGGTTGCCTCGGTTATTGTCCGTGCGGTGAGGTCTGGTAAAGCGTGTTTTGGGGCGATTAGGGGCGTCCATAGCACTTAAGGGGGGAGCCGGTGGCAAGTCAATTGTTATCGTCCGGAAAAAGAAGCAGGCGGGCGGTTTTTTCTGAACCGCCCGCCATAAAAGTAGGGGGCTAGCTGTGGTACAATATGGCTTACAGCTGCTCGAGGAGTTCCTCGGGAATCTCAAAGTTTGAGAACACGTTCATCGTGTCATCGTAATCATCCAGACGCTCGTAGAGCTTCATCACCTTCTGGGCGGTGGCGAGGTCTGTGATGTCCGTGGGGTTTTGTGCCACGGAGATAAGCTTCATGCCGGTTACGCTCTTGCCGGCGGCGGTAAGTGCCTCGGAAACAGCCTGCACATCCGTCGGGCCGCAAATGAAGGCCCAGTCGCCTTCGTTTTCGCCTTCCTCGAACTCGTCTGCACCGCAGTCCATGGCAAGCTCCATGGCGCTGTCTTCATCAAGCGCGGTGTCATTAATGGTTACTTCGCCCTTGCGGTCGAACTGGTAAGCCACGGAGCCGGGGGTGCCCATGTTACCGCCGTTCTTAGAGAAGATGGTGCGGATTTCGGAGGAGCAGCGGTTCGTGTTATCGGTAGCAACCTCCACGATGAATGCTGTGCCGGCGGGGCCGTAGCCCTCATAGGTGACTTCCTGAATGGTCTCGCCCTGAAGCTCGCCCGTGCCCTTCTTTACAGCGCGGTCAATGTTGTCCTTGGGCATGGAAGCTGCCTTAGCGCCTTCAATGGCTGCGCGCAGGCGAGGGTTGGTGTCTATATCGCCACCGCCGCTCTTGGCTGCCAGTGTGATTTCATGGGAGAAACGGGCGAAAATCTTGCCCTTTTTCGCGTCGGCTGCAGCCTTCGTGAACTTAATTTTGGACCATTTATTATGACCGGACATAATCTTGAGGTATGTGGGTGAAAAAAAACTGTCGCCTGACTTGTGGCGGCGAGAGGGGCCTGCGCAAGGCTTGGCCCGCTGAGCAACCTGATTCCGTCCGTGCCTGCTCTCAAATGGCAGGCGGGCACCGCGTTAATCAAAGTGTTGCTCTCTGCGTGTTGCAACAATCTGCGGGTTTTTTGAGTCGAGCTGACAGGATTCGAACCTGCGACCTCTTCGTCCCGAACGAAGCGCGCTACCAGCCTGCGCTACAGCTCGATGTCGTGGCGACGCAGGCATTTTACACAAATTAGCGCGCTTTGCAAGCCCAAAATGATTTTTTTCTGACTTACTGCCACATTTTTGCCTGTGCGGATATGAAAAAATACCCGCCTGAGAGGCGGGTATTTTGAAATCCCGGTAGTAAGACAACCGTGGAGAGAGAGAAGAGGGGAGGGCTTAAGAGCCTGTGCGAGCGCGGTATTTTGCCTGCCGCTCGGCGTCCTGAGTGGAGTTCTTGCGTGCAGACTCGCGGGCCAGACGTGCAGCCTGAGAGGTGTCCGGATCGGGGGATTCGTACATCTCATCCAGAATAGTGATGACCCAGTCATGAGCGTTCAGGCTGCCCAGAGCGCGAATGAGCTTGATGCGCTGCTCGCTAATCTGCTGATTTTCCTCAGCTTCAGCATCACTGTCAGCCATAAGGGTTTCATTCAGCTTCAGGTAGGCCTTGTCGTATGCGATGGCAATAAGCTCACGCACCTTGTTGAGGTCTCTGGGACGGTTCTGAATGATGAAGGCCTTGAGGATGTTCATGACGGTGTCCAGATGAGCTTCAGCCTTGCGGGTGGCAGCGGCGTCACCGTTGGCCTGTTCTACCTCAGCTTCAGCCTGTTCTTTCATTTCCATCAAATCAGGGATGATGGAATCATCATAGTAACAGGCAAAGAAGAGTGCGCAGTCTTGCCATTTATCCGGGTCCTCAGCCAAAGCCTGATAGTGTGCCAGAGCTTTGGGGGAGCAGGAGCGGCCGAGGGTGGAGCACATGTCATCGCGGAAGCGCTCGGGCAGGGAATCAAAGAGCTGGTCGCCAAGCTGTTGGCGCTTGGTTACGTCTTCCTCCATGCGCAGGATGTTATCCAAGCAGACAGTAAGCTGGTTGGCAAGCTGTTCGTCCAAATCTTCAGAGCTGAGCTGCGCGATGATTTCGGGGATATATTCGGGGGTGACGCGCAGGCCGATGCTTTCCCAGATGTAAGCGAGAACAGTGCCCTTTTTGTTCCATTTGGGCATACTTGCTACATGGCTTGCAAGGTCGCGGAACTTGTTGTTGATGCCCTCATTGTTGGAAAGAGCCATGCGCCGCAGGAGCATTAGGATGATGTCAGATTCAATCTTGTTGGCGTTCTTTTTGAGGGTGTCAAAAATGAGCGCGTCGATATTCGGATCCATTTCGGAAGCGATGGCAAGCAGCAAGCAGGCCAGCTGGCAAGTGCCCTTGGGATTGGAGCCGTATGCGGGGCGGCCGTCCTCATCCTTCAAGTGGGGGTTGACAATCATGCGCAGCAGAAGCTTGGCATCGTCGATGGAGCATACAACGTTTACACCCTTGGCGCGTGCATCCTGCAGAGTTTCAATCTGATGCTTGTTGATTTCCACAGCACGCTGAAGAATGGCATTCGTGGCGTCAATGCGGGCTTTCTGGGCTCCACGTTTCTCGTTCTCTCCGGATACATAGAAGTAACAACCAATGCCCATGGCAGCAAAGAGACCGAGAATGGCGAAGAATGCCGGAGTCTTGTGGAAGGGCTTCTTTTCTGCCATGGCCTGAAGCTGCTGGAGGTAGGCGTCACGAGCGGAGAGCTGTTCTTCGCTCATGCCTTCCTCCTCGTATTCTTCTGCTGCCTCCACTGGTGCCGGAGCAGGTGCGGGCTTAGCGGCGGGCTTGGCGGCGGCGGGTTTTGCGGCGGCGGGTTTTGCGGCGGCTGGCTTAGCAGCGGCTGGTCTGAGTGCAGCGGGCTTAGCAGCGGCGGGTTTGAGCGCAGCTGGCTTGGCAGCAACGGGTTTAGCCGCAGCGGGGGCCGGTTGTGTTTCTTCTGCCGGTTCCGGGGCTGCTGCTGCCTGTTCGGCGGCTTGCTGTGCTTGGTATTCAGCCATTTGGCGGTTGTATTCCTCCATCTGGCGGTTATATTCCTCCATCTGGCGCTCGTACTCAGCCTGAGCGGCAGCTTCTTCAGGAGTCATGCCTGTTTCTTCTGCTGCGGGGGCTTCTTCCACCACGGGGGCTGCTGCAGGGGTTTCCTCTACTACGGGCTCAGGAGTGGGCTCAGGAGCGGGTGCGGGAGCCGGTGTGGGAGCCGGGGTGGGAGCCGGAGCACCTACAGTCTCCGGTACGGGGGCGGTCTCAGGCTCAGGAGCAGGAGCGGGTTTAGGGGTAATGGTCTGGCCACCGGCACCCTTGAGGACGGGGCGCTTGGCGGGAGCAGCGCCGGTGTTGAGCTTAGGCTTGGCGCCTGCGGGAGCAGCCACGGTAAGCTTGGGGCGCGTGGCGGCTGCTGTGTTGACTTTGAGTTTAGGTGCGGCCATATAGATATACGGATGGAGTGAAAAACGAAAAGCTACTGCGTTTATTCTACTATTTTTTTTTCTGAATGCAATAACGGAATGCAATCAGACGTTAATTTTCCTGAGTTTTGGGCGGTGATGTTACCCAAATACGTAGGATGATAAGCCCGGTGATGCAGAAAAGAGCAATGCAGAAGCAACCGAGGTTCAGCAGAGATGTTTCATTGAAGCGAGCTCCGAGGGCTCCTTCAGCCTGCCTTATCCACAGGGTGTACAGTGTACTGAGAAGGATAAGCACTCCGCTTGTTCGGCGAATCAGCGCATTCTTTCGTGACGGGCGGATGAGTAGCAGGAGAAGCAGGGCGCAGCCCAGGTAGGCTGGGGCTGTTAGCGCGGCTGAATCTGCGGGGACTGCTCCGGTATACATGCTGATGGTGGGAGCGAAAGCCGCGCCATACAGGGCGATGCACAGGGCTGCAAAGCTCATCCACAGCTGGGCCGGCGCTACATCATCCCCCTTGCCCGGTAGCAGCAGCAAGAATGCCCAAGGCAGGAGCAGGGCCGTACTAAAGAACCCGATGGCGCCGCCTTGCCACCAGTACTGCCCGCAAACTAGCCCCGCCGCTGCCGAAAGTAGGCAGATGGGGAGCGCAGCTTTTCCTCTCAGCCATATGGCCAGCAGACGGCAGGTAATCATGGCCGCACCGCAGAGCTGCAACACGAGAAGATAGGCGCTGTTGTCATACATAGGTTCCAAGGTGTTTACCGAGTCGGGGAATACGCAGCCGAGAGCGGTGATGCAGGTGGCCAAGGTAACCCAACCGCACCACAAGCCAGCATCTGCCAAGCGGCTCAGCATGAGCTTGGGCGTCCATCCGGCACCGCAGAGGGGAAGCAGCGCTCGCCAGAACTCCGCTCCTATGCCCAGCGCCGCCGCGGCGGCTCCGGCCGCGAAGATGCCCGCGGGCAGCGCATTGTGCAATCTCCACAGCGGTATGCAGCCGAGTACTTCACTGTTGCCCATTAGTGCGGCTGGGTTTTGAACGTGCTGGTTCGCCATAGTGGCGAGCAGTAGGAAGAGAATGAGGGTAACGAGAAAGATGCGTTTTTTCATCATGACTGAGGTGTAATGATACTGTGGATGAGTTGAAGGAGAGCCCGGATGTCGGCTGGGCTCAGGCGAGAACTGAAGGGCGGCATGGCTCCGCGCCCTTCCTTGATGATGAGATGCTGTTCCTCCTGCGTGCGTTCGCTGGCCGTCAGATTTCCTACGGAGGGCATGCCGGGGTAGCGGCTCACGTAACTGTTGCCGCTGCCATCTGCTCCGTGGCAGTGGGCACAATGGGCGGTGAATAGTTCCGGCCCGCTGTCGGTGGGGGTATCAGGAGCCTCGCCAAAGGGAATGCTGTCTTTCGGGTGAGGGCGGCGAGTGCTCAATTCTTCCGCCGGGGTGTCAAACACTATACGGGCTGGCTGTCCGGTGCGGTCAAAGTCTATTCTCCAGAGGGCGGCCGCCGTCAGTATCAGGGCGAGTGTGATGATGATGGTTAAACGATATTTCATGAGCGGCGGTAATAGTGCAGAAAGTGAAGGAATACGGCAATGCCTGCTCCCAGCAGGGCACTCACGAAAATGGCGGGCCACCAGTAGCTCCAGCCGTGTGGGCGTGAACCGAGCTCTCCCACTGTATCTGCCCACTGTGTGCATGTGGCCCACAGAACGCATGCTCCGGCGCCCAGCAGTGCGCCGCCTCCGGCCCAGAGCTCCGGACGGGCGGAGCAGGGGGCCGCCGCGTAATCCGGCGGATACAGTTTTTCTTCTGGCATGCGGGAGGAAATGCTCAGGAAGAGCGCGAAAAAGAGTCCGGCGCTGCCGGCGAGCATGGCGAAATCCACCTCGGTGGGGGAGTAGCTGCCGGCGGTCTCAGCGATGGAGCGGGCTATGATGATGTGCTCTCGTTCCAGCCACATGCCGAGCAGAATGCCCATGCTCACAGCAGCTGCCAGCGGGCGGCAGCTCCGCAAGCGCGGGGGCATCAACAGAAGGCCGGGCAGCAGTACATTCAGTAGGAGCAGTAGCGCGTAATCTGTGCCCCAGTGGTTTGGCTTCCGCAGTAGCTCTAGCCCATAGCACAGCCCCATGGCTCCGCTCAGGCCGAGAATGAGCTGAGAGAGCTTGCTGACGACTTCGCTGCTGCAGCGGCGGCACAGCGCAATCAGTTGCACAGCGGCCAGCCCGGAGAGCAGCGCTCCGCATACGAAATACGGTGGGATGATGGGCTCGTGCCAGCGCTGTGTGAGTGCAAAGTCGCAGCCCACTACACTATGAACGGTGACGACAAGAGGTGTAAGTAGCCCTGCCAGCAGCAGGCAGCAGCGCCCCCACAGCGGGCGAAGGGATTCGGGCCCCTGTTCGCCCCACATGCTCACCAACCAGAAGAGAAGGGATAGCAGCAGGTAACTGCTGATGGCGGCAGCGTCCCACATGAGGGCGGAGCCAAGGTTTGGCCATACGCCGCTGGCCGTGGGTACGGGCGACACCTGCCAGAGCATCCATGCTCTCCCGACGTGTATCAGCGGAAAGACGGCGGCTGTGCATACGGCACACAGCGTCAGTAGCTCAGCGTGCCGTGCAATCTCGCCGCGCCAGCGTTTGCCCGTGATGAGCAGCACGGCGGATATCAGCGTGCCCGCGTGCCCCAACCCTATCCAAAAAACAAAATTTACGATGTCCCAGCCCCAAGGGACGGCATTATTCACCCCAAGCACTCCCACGCCTTCCGTGGCAATGCACCAAGCGCTCCATCCCAGCCCCCACAGCGCTGTGGCTGCACACAGCAGAATAACCGGAAGTCTCCATCCGGCGCGCTTGTTCTGTGCAGCCTCTTCTCTCATTTCTTCTTTATTCTATCAGAATCGCCCTTGTTCCGCAATAGACAAGTGCAAGTAGTACGTAAATCATGTACTGCACCTTCTCTCTGCTTGACGTCCGGCCTTCGGGGTGGTAGATTGTACGGCAATGACAAGTTTGCGCAACAGATTAAGGTGGCCGGAGGCTGAGTGGGATGTCTCGGGCGCGTTCGCGAAGGACGCCGTGCTACTGCGTTTTCATGATTTTTGCCGTGAGCATTTGGGCTATGCTCCCTTTGCCGTGGTGCATGGTTCCCCCTTGTTCCGTTGGAATTGCGGGCGAGTGCTCAGCATGCTGATGCGCAGTGAGACGGAGATAAACACAGCCGCAGCCGGTTATGTGAAGCGCGGAATACCGGTGGATTTGACCTTCACTAACCCGCTGTTGCGTGAAGAGGATATGAAGAATATGCTCGGTAACCGTTTGCTGAGCTTCTTTGCTGCTCAGAGCATACCCAAGGTGCGCCATGCTGTCATTATCGGCTCTGAGGCGTTGTATGCGCACGTGAAGACAAATTATCCTCAGCTTAACACGGTGTCCTCTATTTTGCGTATTACCTGTGATGGTGGAAAGGGGCAGCTGGATTCCTACCTGCGCTTGGCGGAGCGTTATGATAAGGTGATGATTCACCCGGATGATGTCTTCAATTTCGACCTGCTGGAAAAACTGGAGGACAAGGGGCGCTATGAGCTTATCTTGAATGAGTATTGTATGCGTAACTGTCCTATGCGTGCTTTTCATTACACCACTATGGCTGAGCAGGCTTTTGATATAGATGGTTACGATACGACCAAGTTCTACAAGGCTCTTTCCCGCAATGGCTGTAGCAGCACTAACGCCATGCTGGCAGATCCTGCCGTTGGTGTGGCTGCTCTCACTACTCCGGAAATAGACCGCTTGTATGAGATGGGCTTCCGCAAGTTTAAGCTGCAAGGACGTGCTCACCCGAATGCCCTGCCCCTCATTAATGACCTGCTGCGCTTCATGCTGCCGCCCGGTGAGGCGCAAGAAACGCTGTGGCTGAGTTTCTGTACCGCATTTTTGGAGAGTTTCACCCCGCTTACCGTTGAGGCATGAATACTGATTTTCTCACACAAGATTACTTGCCCAAAGCCTCCTGGAGTATAGGCGGCGGGCTGTTGCACGGCCATACCATGCTGCAGCTCAGTGAAGGCATCGCTAAGGAGATGCAGGGCATCCGCAGCCTGAGTTGCCTACATGTTACGCCGGCCTGCGCATGGACTGTGGATTGGGCGGCGCAGCGCGCTATGACTACGCCGACCGCTTATCTGCGCCTGCTTGGGCTGACGGATGCTCAGAAGCTGCCTGTCTGCCTGAATTTTGATAATCCCTTCGTGGCAAAGGGCATGCTGGAGGATGGTTTCGGTCTTTTCCTTGTGGATGAATTGCTGCGCCATAACCCCACCGGTCTGAACTGTGCCGCTGTGGCGGATGACCGCGTGGCTTTTGTGCTGCGCAGGCAGTTCCCCCGTCTACCGCTTATTGCTCACATGAACCGCTCTGTGGTGGAGGAGGGTGAACCGGATGCTGATTTTTATAACCGCCTGCTGGAGGTATATGACAGGGTACAGCTGTACCCCGGTAGTCTGCGCCGGGCTGATGTGGTGCAGGCGTTGAAGGCCCCGGAGCGCTGCATGGTGGTGGTGAATGACTTGTGCCGCCGCGGAAGCCGCTCGGCACATAGTGAGCTGCTGCTTCTGCTGGCACAGATGCGCATGCGCCCGTATGATTTTAATTACAAGGTGCGCCGTAGCGAGCTGATGGCGGCTTTGCTGGCGCCCGTTGGTACTCAGGGAAATACCTTATCTCGTGCGGAGCTTGCAGCCCTTTATGCTCAGGGCTTGCGCTCATTCCACTTGCAGGCTGAGCAATATAAGAATGCACTCACTCCTTCTTGGGTGCTGATGAGTTATCTTCTCACGGCTGACCCTCAGTACAGCAATAAGACTTCACTGCTCATTTACAAGGTGCTTAGCTACCTGAATGGAGCGCCTCCGCCTCTTGCCAGCGGCTTGGAGCCTTTTACTCTCCGCTTGCCGGAATAGGCGGTGAGGTAATTTATCTGCTTATGCGGCGCAGACGGGCGTTTTCTGCTGCGAGGCGGGCTGAGATGGCGTTGAGCTCATCAACGGTGCTCAGGCCGTTCGCCACGTTGCGGGTGCATTGCTCCTGAGCCGCGGTAAGGGCTGCGCAGAGCTGTGACTGGGCGCGGCGGACTTCGCTGCGATTCCGGCTGATATGCCGGGCGCATTCACGGCGGAAAAGGGCGGCTGCAGCGTTAGCTTCCGCTTCTTTTTTCCGGGAGCCCAACCCTTCACGGGCGCGGTCTGCATATAGTGCGGCAAGCTTATCGTATGCTTCCTGAGCATGGGCGGCGGCCTGTCGGCGTTCAGCGCTGCGGTAGTGCAGGGCCAAGCAGACTTCAGCCAAAGCGATATTAGCTACCATTTTCTCTTCGATGCCGGCGAGACCGTTCCTGTAACTGTTCTCGCAGCATTGCACCAGTGTGGTGAGAGCGCGCTGGGCGGTTTGCAGTTGGCGGGTGTATTCAGCCGGGGTTGAGTTATGAACAGCCTCGGCCTGAGCCCAAGCGGCCTGTGCTTGCGCGGTGTGCAGAGCCATATCCGTGGCCGCTCCTGCTCGGTGTCTGGCTGTTATCAGCTCCTCTCGTTCTCGGCTTAGCTCCACAATGCGATTGTACACTTCTTGGAGTTGCTGGGGGGGTTGATTGCCCCTTGCCAGGAGCAGACGCTGGTATGCCAGTTGGGCTTGCAGCTCTTCATCTTTGTCAATGACGCCCATCTGAAGCTGGTTTTTTGCCTGTTCTGCTGTTTGCTCGGCTGCTTCCAGTACTTCCGGAGAGGGGGCAGGGTAAGATATATTACCGGGTTTGACGGATGAACCGGGTTCTATGATGAACGCCACTCCGTCCGTGGCTTGTGCTACAGCGCTCATCAGTAGTCCGAATGCAAACAGGAGGGTAATCAGCTTTCGTCTCATAACTCATTTATAGTACTATGTTCAAGAGTAGATGTCAAGTGGGAGTTATGCCTTTTTAACAAAAAGATTTAGGTTTGCTGTATAAAAACAAAAAAGGTTACGCTGTTCACGTAACCTTTTTTTGCTACTCGAGACGGGACTCGAACCCGTACAGGTCGCCCCACTAGATCCTTAGTCTAGCGCGTCTACCAATTCCGCCACCCGAGCATTGGGTTTTGCACTTGGTGCGCCGCAAGTATACATGAAAGAAAAGGAGAATGCAAGCCTTTTTTTGTAAAAAATGTGATTTTTTTCAAAAAAAGTGAAATTATCTGCTTCTGGAGCCGGCGTAAGAGCCGTTTCGGTTATAATATCTGGTGTCGTTGCCGCTTTCTGTGGCGCTGCCGGAGTATGAACCGGAGCGGTCATAATAGCGGGTGGTGTTACCGCTGCGGCTGGCGCTGCCGGAGTAAGAGCCGGTGCGGTCGTAATAGCGGGTGGTGTCACCACTGCGGCTGGAGCTCCCAACATAGGAACCGGAGCGGTCATAATAGCGGGTGTTGCCATTGCTGTCGTGCTGAGCGCTGCCGATATAGGAACCGGAGCGGTCATAATAGCGGGTGGTGTTACCACTACGTTCGGTGCGGCCTACGTTTGAACCATTGGGGCCATAAAAGCGGTCTGCTTGTGCGGCGGGGATGGCCATAAGGGCTGCCATGAGGATGAGTGCGTATTTCATAATGGGATTGGGGGTGATGTGTTTTTTTCTGTATCAATGTTTTCTTGTGCCGGTGCGGCGGCCGGAGGCGTCGTAATAGACGCTTTCGTTACCGCTGCGGACAGCTCGGCCCTGATAGGAGCCATTAGCTGCGTAATAGCGAGTTTCGTTTCCGCTGCGAACAGCGCGGCCTTGGTAGGCCCCGTTTGCGCCGTAGTAACGCGTTTCGTTTCCATTGCGCTGGGAGCGGCCCTGATAGGAGCCATTGGCCCCGTAATATTTGGTGTAATTACCGTCCCTTTCTGAATGCCCGATGGCGGCACCATTCTGGCCATAGTAGCGGGTGCGCCCGTTGCGATCCGTAGATGAACGACCGATGCGAACGGAATTGACGCCGTAGAAGGAATCTGCCATGGTGCTGAGAGCGGTGAGGGTGGACAGGAGAATGATGAGTGCGGACTTCATGAGGGGAGAGTGACTTTTATGCTTCTCTTATACGCTAATTGAGCGGCTTCTGCAAGTGAAAAATCTTGTCAGGGCGCATATTCTCTGCTAAAATGCTCCCAACGAACCGCAATAATGAAACTGACTGATACTGAGCTGGAGTTGCAAGACCGCGAGTGGGTGGAAAGCGTGGTGCAGGAAGACGAGGAGCTGCTGCTTGTGTGCAAGCCGCTGGTGCGGTGGAAGGCTGAGTATGTGGGCCGCCTTATTTTTGCCGCCGTATGGTTGAGTTTCATTGGCTTTGCCAGCGTGACTGCATTGCCGGAGATGCTTGCGGATGTGGAGAACGAACCGCAGATGTTGTTTTTTCCATTGTTTCTGCTGCCATTTTGGCTGGTGGGAATAGGCCTTGCGGTGAGCCCGTGGTGGGAGCAGAGCTTAGAGCGCCGCACTGTGTACGTGCTGACTAATACACGCGCTGTGGTGCTGAAACCTTCCACTTGGAGGCGCAAGCGTACGCTGAAGGGGTATGTGCTGGTGAGTGATTTGATAAAAGAGGTGGTGCCCCGCGCGGATGGTAGCGGTGATATTGTGTTTGGATACGAGGAGCGGCGCTCCAAGAATGGTATCTATTATGTGCCGAAGGGGTTTCTGGCCGTTCCGCAGATGGAGCGGGTGCTGGAAATGTTGCGCTCGCTGCTTCCTCCGGCTCCGGAGCAGGAGGAGCCCGGAAGTGAGTCTCCGGATCGCCCCAGCTATGTGGAGCTGGTGGTGGGGCTGATTTTCTTTATTGCCGGCGTGGCTCATGTGCTGTATGGCGCGTACCGGTGGTATTCAGGTGAGCTGTGTACCGGAGAGTTGTTCAAGTATGTGATGGCTGCTTTCGCCGGGGGTGTTGGGCTCTCAGTGGTTATCAAATGGTGGAAAAAGCACAGGCAATCCGTACAGGCATGATTGGGCATTCGGAAGATATCACGCTGAGCGAGAAGGAGCGTGAGTGGCTGGCTCAGCAGCTGGGCGCAGATGAGGAGGTGCGCCTCATGCTGCGGCCGCGTACGGAGCTAGAGCCCGGGGCGTTTACCTTTGAGCGTGTGGTGGGCTGCGTGTGGCTGCTCATTTGTCTGGGCGCGACTGTGGGGATGATGGAGAATGATGCCCGCGGTGGGCTTTTGATGCTGCCGTGGTGGTTGATAGGGTTTTTCGCGGTCTTTCGTTTACAGCTTACTGAATGGGACCGCCGGAGGACGCTGTATGTGATAAGCGCCCGCCGCGTACTAGTGCGTGAGCCGAAGTGGCTGTTATTTTATCGCACGCGCGCGTACGCGCTGCGCGAGGGCATGATTCAGGAGGTCGGCGTGTTGCCGGATGGATATGGAAACATTGTGTTCGATTATGGCCGGGACGAGTATAATGATGGCGCCCGCGAGGAACGCGTGGCGAAGCAGTTTGGGCTTATTGATATACCCCAAGTCAAATACGTGCAGGCCGTGCTGGAAGAAACTGTGAAAAGGGAAGGGTGTCGCCAATGATGGAAGATGAATGGGGCCTTAGTCCGCAGGACTCTGAACGCCTGCGCACTGTGCTGAAGGAGGATGAGCGTACTGTGCTTGTGGCTAAGCCACGGGCAAAGATGAATCCCTTGGAGGCTTTTGGTAGAGTGTTTCCCGGGCTGGTGCTGGCAGGCCTTTGCGGCTATATGGCGCATGGATTTGGTTCTCAGTGGTGGGTGGCGGTATTGTTTTTTCTGCCCGGCTGGATTTTTGCGCTCATGTTACTGAGTGCGCCATGGCGGCACCGCCGGCGCATGGAGCGCACGCTGTATGTGCTGACGGATAAACGGGCGGTAGTGTTTGAGCCGGTGGGGCTGTGGCGGAATCGCTGTGTGTGCTGGCCTCTGTACCCCGGGCTTATCAAAAAGGTGACGAAGGAAGGTGATTTGGGGAGCATTATTTTTGACTATGAGATTCGCAGGAGTTTTACAAAGCGCCCGAGAGTCTCGCCGCATCCTGTGGGCTTCCTATCGGTGCCGCAGCATGAAGAAGTGCGCCGCCTGGTGGAAGAGCAGGTGGCTGCCGTGCCGGAGGATAAAGCGCCTTTCGCTTTCCGTCCATCTGAGCTGAGCTCTCCTGCACCCCGTCTGGACGCTTGGGGCACACCTCTTTCCAATCAGCCTTGGCAGAAACGAGCAGATAACGCGCCGCCCATGGCTTTTGGGGTTGTTTTTGCTTTGTTTGCATCCATTTTTGTAGTGATTGGGCTAGTAATGCTGAATACCGAGAGGCTGCTGGAGAAAGAGGGGGTGCGTACGGATGCTACCGTGCTGAGTGTGCGGAAGGAGTCAAGCGGTGGGCGCCATTCATCGACGTTGTATTACCCTACGCTGCGTTTTACGGATGCGGATGGGGAATCTCATACGATAGACTATCACATCAACACGGATAATTACGCCATTGGTTCTGATATTTCGATTATTTATTTGCCAGATTCGGAGACTCTGCGTGTCTTGGAAGATGGAATGAGCCCCGGTATGTCGTTTACATTAGGTGGGGGTATTTTTGTGATGATAGGCTGTGGGCTAGTCTATATCACTTATCGAGCAAAATCGAATACGAAATGAGCGCTACAGCCACAGGATTGACAGAACAGGAGACCGCTCAGGTGCGCTCGGTGCTGCACGAGGGTGAGCAGGTGGTGATGCTGGCGTCCCCTCGCATTGGCCTGAGTGGTGCTCAGACCGCTGCGCAGTTGATACCTGGCTTCATGTTGGCCTGCCCGTTGGTGCATGCTGCGGTTGTGCTGGGTGGCGATTGCTGGGTGATCCTGTTATTCGGTCTTCCCTTTTGGCTGGTAGCCATTGTGCTGCTTATTTCTCCGCTGTGGCAGCGGCTGCGTATGGGTAGCACGCGGTATCTGCTTACGAATCGGCGGGCTGTGGTGATGGAGAACTCCCTTTTCCGGCGTCTGCGTACGGTGAGTTTTCCGCTGGGTGAGAATCTTGTGCTGAAGGTGGAGTCTCGCGCTGATGGGTATGGCGATGTTATATTTGCGTGGGAGCGTGGCTGGCAGCCCGGAATTCACGTGTACAAGCCGGTGCGGCCTGTGGGATTCATCATGGTGCCACAGCCTGAGAGAGTGGCGCAAATAATAGCGGAGCAGGTGGCAGCCGTGCCAGAGGGGGAAGATTTGCCCGCGGTTGAGGGCGTGCAGCCTCTACCGCTGGATAGGAAGGGGCGCCCCCGCGCGTATACTGTAGCTCGTGAGATGATGATGTGGATGGGGTGTGCCGGTTGTGCTGTTGCTTACCTGTTGCTTTTGATGGGGGTGAGCTATTTGCGTGATGATCGCCAAGTGATGGTGAGCTATACCTATTATCGTCATTCGCCCGGGGTTATACGGGAGGAAAGAAATGTGCGTGCCGGGATGGGCTTCACGCTGTTCAGCACAATGTTTTTCCTTGTTGGTGCCAGTATGATTGCCGCAGGAGTAATACCGAAAAAATCATCATGAATGAATCATTGTCAGGACTGAGTCGCTCAGAGCGACGGGAGATGCAGCAGGTGTTGCGCGAGGGCGAGGAGCTGCAGATGTTAGTTCGTCCGCGTGTGCGTTTGCTGGATAGAGAGCGGTTAGCGGAAGCCTTGATTCTTGGCTTTCTGATGTTGGTTGTTTTGGCCTTCCTATCAGTTGATGTGTCAGTTTGGGTGGATTTGCTCTGTGGGCTGGTTTTTGGGCTGACCGCGGTTATCTGGTTCTGGCGTTATCTGAGAGCTCGCAATCGGCACTTCTATCTGCTGACCTCGCAGCGGGCGGTCATTGTGAAGAGCGGCAAACAAGTGTTTTCTTATGATAGAGACCCGGGAATGATAAAGGCCGTAATTGTGCGCGCGGATGGCAGCGGTGATGTGGTGCTGGGGTATAGTTTTGGCTCTGACCAGGGAGGGTGGTACACTGATCCGAGCGGGTTTATGAATGTGCCGGAGGTGATGAGTGTGGTGGAAGCAATGGCCTCTCGGCTGGGCTCCTTGCCGGCTGATATTCCGGCGCCGGAGGTGGACCCGCCTGATGGCTGTACGCCGTGGATGGGTGGGCTGTTTGTTGTTCTTGGGCTGTGGGGACTCATTGAGATGGGAGAAGTTCTGCTGGCTGTATTGCCGGCTATTGGTGCGGAGGTGATACTGCGCTGGTGGCGCCGTCAACGAAAAACTCAGCAGCTGAAGCAACAACTTTCGCCTGAGGTTTCTGAACGCTCCGAATAAGAGCTTTTTAGACGTATTTTTCGGAGTCGGCCTTTTTTCGAGAAATTGGAAAGTGAGGGCAGGGAATGATGCTTTTTTCTTGACTCATGAGCTTGTGTCTGTTAAAAGAAGGGTAACATATGGCAAATCCCGAACTTTATATTAAGCCGGCGCTGCCTGACCGCATTTTTCCCTGGGAGAACTACGATCCGCAGACGCGTGAAGAAATCGATGCCTTCTTCAACAGCCCCGAAATCCTCGTGATTAAGGAGCGCATGGTAGATATGGGCCGCCGCCTGTGGAACCGTGAGTATGTGGACGGCAATGGTGGTAACCTTTCCGTGCGCGTGGCTAAAGACCTCGTGCTCTGCTCCCCGACTCTCTGCTCCAAGGGCTTCATGACGGTGGATGACATCTGCATGGTGGATATGAACGCCGGGCAGCTCTGCGGTTACCGCCCCGCTACCAGCGAGGTTAAGACCCACATCGCTATGATGAAAGAGGTGGGTGTGAATGCCTGCATCCATGCACATCCCCCGTGCTGTAATGCTTTCCTCTTCGCTGGTAAGGTGCCGCCGAACGGCATCAACCCGGAGGCTGATATCTTCCTCGGCCACATTCCGCTCGCACCTTACGGTACTCCCGGCTCTCCTGAGACAGCTGAGGCCGTAGCAAAGGCCTGCCACCAGAGCACGGTGGTATTCATGGAGAATCACGGTGTGATTACCGGCGCTCGTCACATTGAGGAGGCTGAGTGGTTCATGGAAAATGCGGATGCTTACTGCAAGATGGTGCTCTTTGCTGATATGCACGGTGGCGGCCTGAATCAGGTGGATGAAGCCGGTATCGCTGACTTCCTGCAGATTCGCAAGAACATCGGTTATGCTGTGCCCGAAGGGCAGCCCCTGTACAACATGCGTGAGTACAATGGCTATACCATGGGTATTGCCGGTAAAAAGTAAGAAATAATAAATTAAAGTTTATTAAAACGGCGGCTATGCTTCAGAAATGAGGGATAGCCGCCGGATTGTCCCAAGGCATGACGGCAGAGGAAATAGCTGAGCGTTTTCTAGTGTACATGGAGGTGGAGAAAACTGCTTCCGAGCACACGCTTGCTGCGTACAGGCGCACCTTGCTGCAGTTCCGTGAGTGGATGGGGCCGCGCTTTGTGAACTGGCATGACTGTGTCACAGAAAATTTCCGCGGCTGGCTGTATGAAGCCATGCAGCAGGAGCTGAAGCCGGCCTCTATCCGTCTGCGTTTTGCTGCTTTGCGCTCTCTATATACTTACCTGATGCGGCGCGAGGGATTGCAGGTTAATCCATTAGCCGAAGTAACGCTGCCGAAGGCTCGCCATAGTTTGCCGGTGCACCTGAGCCTGCGGCAGATGGAGGAGCTGCTTTCTTTGCCACTGCGCACACCGGTGGATAAAAAGAGCCCGGATTGGCTTCCGTACCGAGATGCTGCGATTCTCGAGCTGTTCTATTCATGTGGTATTCGCTTGAGTGAGCTTGTGAGCCTGAATGCGGATGCTCTGCAGGCCGGTGAGGACTGCGTACGCGTGCTTGGTAAAGGTCGCAAGGAGCGCCTCGTGCCAGTAGGTGAGTATGCGCGTCAGGCTATTCTGAATTATCGTATGCGCGCGGGGCTCGACCCGCAGGGGCCTCTTTTCATTAGCCGCCTACGCCGCCGCATGACTGGCCGCAGTGTGCAGCTGATGCTGGATAAATACCTGCGCTGCTCCGACTTGCCCTTTCATATATCACCCCACAAGCTGCGCCACACCTTTGCCACCCACATGCTGGACGCCGGCGCTGATTTGCGTGCTGTGCAGGAATTGCTCGGCCACACCTCGCTTTCCACCACGCAGATTTACACGCACGTCACCAAAACTCGCATGAAGGAGGCGTACTTGCATGCTCATCCTCGCGCGTTCGAGGATGATGATGACTGATTCCCGCCTTTTTTTCTGCGGGTGAGTAGCCGCAGCAGGGGTAACAGAAGGCAGCAGAGCAGATTGTAAAAAAGGCATATCAGAACCACATAGCCTGCCATACTTTCGGGAGGATACATGGTGTGAATGATGATGAGGGATGAGGCGAAGCCGGTCAGCAGCGGCAACCCTCCGCAGAACCACAGGCAACCGGCAGGTGTGCGGGGCTGCAGGAACCAGAGCCACAGAATGCAGCTGGCCAGAGCCGGGTAACTTACCACAACGTGGAACAGGTTTTCCTTAAAGGGTATCGGATATACCCTGCAGAGCTGTATCGTCCCCCACCACAGCAGCAGGTGAGTAGGCAGCAGAAGCAGGGAGATGGCTAGCTTGCTTTTCATGGATTATTCACCCAAAGGAAGCGTGAGAAGGAAGGTACTGCCCTTGGAATCACTCTTCTCTAAGCTGAGCTCGCCGCCGATGGAGCGGGCGAGATCACGAGAGAGGGCAAGGCCGAGGCCAACGCCGGGTTTGCGGCCGCTTTCAGATTTAGCGGAGCGGGAGAAGGGGCGGAAGAGGTCTTTCTGCAGCTCCTGCGGGATGCCGGGGCCGTTGTCTGCAAAGCGGATAGCAAGCGAACGGTGGTTCTGCAGCACGTTGATGCTGATGGCCGGGTGCTCTGCTTCGGCGTATTTTAGAGCATTATCAGCAAGGTTCGTGAGGATTTGCTCCACGGAGAGCAAATCCGTGCGCAGAGTGAGCAGCGTGGTGCGGGGGTCCAGTGTGTAATGGAAGTCCACGCCTCCTTTCTTGAGTCGCTCTTTGATTTTTGCGAAGAGCTCAGGCAGAAGCTTGCTGCAACTGCCACTATCCTGCCTGCCACGTACTTTGCCGCGAGTGAGTTTGGCAAAGGAAAGGACGTTCTCCACTAGGTGGCCTAGGCGGCGGCTTTCGTTGTAAAGTGTTTCATGGTACTCGGCCACCTTTTCTGGCGGTAGCTTACCGCTGCGCAGCATTTCAGTGTACAGGTTGAAGCTGGTGAGGGGCGTGCGCAGTTCATGGGTGACGGCTGAGACGAAGTCGCTGCGGCGGCGTTCGAGGCGGGCGTAGAAGGCGAGCAAACCGAAGAGAATGATGATGGAGAGGATGGAGATGAGCCATGCACTGGCCACGGTGCCGCTGAGGGCCTTTTCTCGGAGGCGGCTGTCCGGCAGGTTCACTTGTTTGCCGGGGACGAGGACGAGGGGCAGGGGAGAGAGGTTACTAATTTCGCCCCGCTGGACGAGGCGGATTTCAGGCTCCACGAGGCCGGGTTCTACCAGTGGGAGAAGGCGGGCAGCAAGTTTGGGAACATCAATAATGAAGCCTTGGGCGGCATTGCCGTGGGTGGTGGGGATGCTGCGCTGATATACGAGCAGCCCTTCATAGAACCAAGAGAAGTACGGTGAGGGCTCGCCGTTCATTCTGAGCGGGCCGGCAGTATCCGGATTTTCTGCATGGTAGACGCTGAATACAGGCAGGTGGACACGAGGGTCGTAGTCAATGGCTTTATCCGGGTCAATGACAGGGGCGGCGGGGTTATCCGCCTTTCTGCGCATGGTATCCACAATCATGGCGTTATCATTCAGCCACTGCTTGATTCCCTCATCACCCACGGGGCATTGGACTCCCTGAGAGGTAATCATGAAAAAGCCGTTATTAAAATCCGCCTTCCCGCCCTCGGGCATGTTGTAATACATGAGGCCTATGGGGGGATTATTACCCAGCTTTTCGCGCTCCGCTGCCAGCAGGCGGCTTACTTCAGCCTGTACGCGGGGTAGGGAAAGCTCCAGCAGGCGATTAGCTTGCGTCTGGCGGTCGATGTTTAGCAGGCGTTCCTCCAGAGTGGCGGCTTCATGAGCCTGCCATAAGGCTGCGCCTACGACGAGAAGTGAAAAAAGTATCAGGATGACGGTAAGCTTCTTTTTCATGCAGGATCATTCCATTTATATCCGCGAGCGCGGACGTTTTCAAAACAAGCGGCGGCTTCCGGGCCGATTTTTTCTCTCAGGCGAGTGAGAGTAACGGGGACAGTGCGAGTTTTGCCCGGGGAGGTGTTGATGCCCCATACGCGCAGGAGGAGTTCTTCTTGTGCGATGATGCGGTTCGGGTGCGCGAGGAAGTAGCGGAAGAGGTCAAACTCTTTTTCGCTGAGGGGGATGGTGCTGCCATCCGTGCGGGTGGCTGTGCGGTTTGACGGGTGGAGTCGTCCCCCAGGGAAGCTGAGAACGGCACCGGCAGCTTTCTGGCGGCCGGGAGTGCGGCGCAGTACTGCAGTGATGCGGGCCAGAAGCTCAGCGATGCTGAAGGGCTTTACCACGTAATCATCCGCGCCTAGCTCCAAGCCTTTCACGCGGTCTTGCTCTTCGCCGTGTGCGGTCAGGATGATACTCGGGATGCCGGGGCACTCTTTACCCATGATTTTGAGAAGCTGGAAACCGGTGAGACCGGGCATATTCACATCCAGCAGGGCGAGGTCCACCTCTCGCGTGAGCAGAAGTTCCAGTGCGCGGCGGCCGTCCTCCGCCGCCAGTACACTATAGCCGGCTCCTTCCAGAGTATCAGCCAGTGCCTGCCGGATGGGCGCGTCATCTTCCGCCACTAGTATGCACCTTTCGTTCATCAGAGAAATCATATCACAAGCCTCTGAGCGCATGCAAGACAAATGCCCGACTGTTACATGATTGTGACGCAATAAAAGCAAAAATATCTCGCTATACTCCGTAGAACGTGCTAGACTCAGCTCTGCCGTAAATATACAAGGAGATATGGCAGTGGAGGATAAAGATACGCGCCTGATTGTGATGAACTTTCCTGAAGATGTAGCTGAGGAGCTTAGTGTACTCAGTTCATTTAATGCGGTGAGCAAAACGGAGTTTATCGTGCAGGCTGCCCGAAGTTTGCTGGAGTGTCTGGACGTGGCATATCCTGATGCGCCGGAGCTTTCGTCCTCTCCGCTCATGCTGAAAGTGCCGGCTGCCTACGACGATGAGGCAGAAACAGTGTTGCTTGCTGCCGAGAATGAGGACTGAGCCTTACAGCCTGCCCGAGCCGGGTGAGTGGAAAGAAGCTGCAGATGTGGCGGCTTGGGCTGAGCACTGCCTTGCATCAGTGGGGCTTTCCGGTTGGTGTTTCGGCTGGGACCGCGCCGTGAAGCGGCTGGGCTGTTGCCATTACACGAAACGGCGTGTGACGCTTTCTCTCTATTATGTGGAGGCATATTTGGAGAAAGATGCGGAGATGGTACGCCGAACGATTCTGCACGAGTTAGCGCATGCTCTGGCTATGGTGCATCACCGGGCTGCAGGGCATGGCCGGGTATGGAAGCATTTTTGCAGGCTTCTGGGGGTTGAGGGAGAGAAAGCTTCCTGTCGATGTGATGATTTTGCCCCGGAGGGGTATCGTCCTCGGCGCACGCGTTATGTGCTTTGTCACTGTGAGACGGGTGAGGTGTTTCACCGCTATGTGAACCGTCCTCGCCTGAGTGCGGCTCGCTTGGCTCGCACTTATATAAGAGGGCGTAAGGATGAGACGCTAGGAAAACTCGTCATAAACTGGCGCCATTCTTTCGACACTTAGGAAGCCAATTTAAGCCCCCTCACTTGTGTACATCTGGCGTGTACAATTTTTATATCATTCTATACCCTCTGATGTCAATCCATTTTTGGAGCGATTTTGAAGTGTAGGCATGGCGTCCCGAGCGTAGCGAGGGCGCGGAGCGTAGCGACGCGAGCCGTGCAGGAGCGGAAAAATCGCTCCAAAAATTCGCCGGAAGGGGGCAGGCATGGTTTTCCCTATACATTAGAGGACTACAATTCTTTAGCGATGAATGTGGCCTTTCTCGGTTATAGTATTCCATCCACGCAGATGTCATTTCTATCGCATCTTCTAGACTCTTAGGCTCTCGGTGCAGGAAGAACTCATGCTTGTAGGTTCTCCAGAAACGCTCCATGATGATATTGTCGGCCCAGCGCCCTTTGCCGTCCATGCTTATTTTTATGCCCTTCTCGCGAATGGCTTCTTTCCAGTCTCCGGATGTATACTGACTTCCCTGGTCGGTATTGAAGATTTTGGGGCAGCGCCCACTTTTCAACGCCATGTCTAAGGCATCAAGGCACAGCCTTACATCCATATGCCGCCCCATGCTCCAGCCCAGCACAAAGCGGCTATCCCAATCCATCACTACACAAAGATAGTAGTTGCAACGGTCTATCTGAATGTAGGTGATATCACTGGTCCATACCTGATCTACTTCATTGATTTCCTCATCTTTAAGCAGATATGGTTCCTTTTCTGCTCGGGGATTCGGAGCACTTGTGTTGCGGTGGGGATAAAGAGTGCGTAATCCCAGCTTCTTCTTCAGCCGCTGGCATTTCTTCGCTCCTATCTCAATGCCATATCTTCGTTGCAACAGAACCGGCAGGCGGCGTCTACCTAAGGTCGCATCTTCCTCGTAAAGCTGCTCTATGGCTCGCTCGGCAGCTGGCTCATCCTTCGGGACTCGTTTATTGTAGTATGTGCTGCTGCGAGCCAATCCCAGCAACTCACATTGGCGTTTGCGCGAAGGGGCTTCCCCTTCAATATCCAGGAGTTGGCGACGTTGCGCTACAGTCCCAACTCCTTGGCTTTTTTTGACAGCCAATCCAGTTCGAACTCACGCTTGCCAAGAAGACGCTCCAAATTGGCTATGCGCTCATCTTTTTTCTCCATTTCGCTCTTACGTCCGCCTCGGCGGAAACATTCGCCAAGCATATCCTTTGCCTGCTTTTTCCAGTCCTTTACTAAATCGGGGCTGATACCGTACTCAGATGCTATCTGAGCATGCGTCTTTGCTCCGGTGAGCGCTTCCAATGCTACCTTTTCCTTGAACTCTGCGGTGTAGCGACCTCTCTTGTGTATTTTTTCGTTTTGCATGTCTGTGTGTTGGTTGGATTATACACGCTCACGATGCTTTGCACAAGAAAAAGGGGGCTTAAACGGTTGTCTTGAAATTAGGCGCCATTATATCATTCTCAGTGTAAATGACGAGTAGGAATACCGATGCCGTATTTGTTAAATAGCCCCGTGGTTTACAGCCCAGAGTTCACCGAGTTTGAGGGAGGCTGCGATGGCTTTCTCTATGTAGTGCAGAGAATTCTCCACGGCTTGCACGAGCTCCTGTCCTTTAGCAAGGTGAGCAGCAACGGCGCTGGAAAGCGTGCAGCCTGTGCCGTGGGTGGAGATACCTGTGGTGCGTGGGTGCGACCAGCGGTGAGCCGTGCCGTCATTCAAGATGAGGATATCCGTGCAGGTGTTGCCTTCCAGATGGCCACCCTTGGCAAGAACGGCGCAATCATATCGCTTGGCTAGTACGCTGCCGGCCTGCTGGAGTTCTTCCGCCGTGCGGATGTCTTCCCCGGTACCAAGCAAGCGCTGCAGTTCATCCAGATTCGGCGTGAGCAGTGTGGTGCGGGGCATGAGGCTCTGCTCATAAACGCTGATAGCCTCTCGGAGAATAAGCGCTTCACCGGCGGTGGCAATCATGACGGGATCCACCACTATGGGGCCTTCGAAGCTCTGCAGCTCCGCTGTGACGGCACGCACAATTTCTGGGCTGTACAGCATGCCTGTTTTAATGGCGGCCACGGGGAAGTGCTTCAGGCAGATGCGAACCTGATTAGCCACGAACTCCGGTTCCATGGGCACGATGGCATCTACCTTGCCCGGAACTTCGCTCACCACGCAGGTAACAGCGGTGAGGGGGTAACATCCCAGAGCAAACCCGGCTTTCAGGTCAGCCTGTATGCCTGCTCCTGCGGAGCAGTCTGAGCCGGCTATGCTGAGGTATACTGGGGCGCTCATGCGAGGGCGGTTTCCAGTGCTGAGGCTACGCGCAGCAAATCAACCTCAGCAAAATGCTTGCCGAGTAGCTGCACGCCTACGGGGCGGGTTCCTTCTGCAACGGGGCAGGGGACGGAGATGCCGGGGAGGCCTGCGAGGTTCGCTGGAATGGTGTAGATGTCTGCCAGATAAATCTGCAGCGGCGTCATATCCGAGCCTTCCAGTGCCGGCGCGGGCGTGGGAGCCACAGGGCCGAGAATGAAGTCCACCTTCTCGAAAGCAGCACTGAAGTCCTGCGCTACGAGGGCACGCACCTTCTGAGCTTTGGCGTAGTAGGCATCATAGAAGCCGCTGGAGAGTACATAGGTGCCCAGAATAATGCGGCGCTTCACTTCCGGGCCGAAGCCTTCGGCGCGGGAGCGGCTGTAGAGGTCATCCAAGCCATTTGTGTTTTCGGCGCGATGACCGTAGCGGATGCCGTCAAAGCGGGAAAGATTGGAGGAAGCTTCTGCACAGGCGATGATATAATATGCAGCCACCACGGCTTCGGCATGAGGAAGAGAAATCTCTACGATTTCAGCGCCCTGCTCAGTGAGCTTCTGTACGGCAAGTTCCAGCGCGGCCGTAACGGCAGGATCATTACCCTCGGAGAGGTATTCTTTTGGCAGGCCGATGCGGGCACCACGGATGCTCTGGCCGAGCCCGGCTGTGAAGTCACATGTGGGCTCAGTGGAGGATGTGGAGTCTTTCTCATCATGGCCGCAAAGAGCGTTCAGCAGCAGAGCAGAGTCTTCCACATTCTGGGTGAGAGGGCCAATCTGATCCAGAGAGGAGGCGAAAGCTACAAGCCCGTAACGGGAGATGCGGCCATATGTGGGCTTCATGCCGACGATACCGCAGTGAGAGGCAGGCTGACGGATAGAGCCGCCGGTGTCAGACCCCAGCGCGGCGATTGCCATGCCACCGGCTACGGCTGCAGCTGAACCGCTGGAGGAACCGCCGGGAGCATGCCCGGGAGCAGCGGGGTTATCAGTGGCGCCATATGCGGAGTTCTTACCGAAGGAGCCCATAGCGAACTCATCCATATTTGCTCTGCCGAAGGGGATGGCGCCGGCTGCGCGCAGGCGGGTGATGGCCGTGGCATCATAAGGTGCACGGAAATTATCCAGAATCTTAGAGGCACAGCGTGTGGGTGTGCCCGAGATGCAGATGTTATCCTTTACTGCGATGGGGATACCACCAAGGGGCAGGCTCAAATCCGCCTGCTGTGCTGCAGCAAGAGCAGCATCCTTGTCCCATGAAATGTAGGCATTGATGGAGGGATTGCTCTCCTCCATGCTGCGGCTGAGTTCTTCAACCAGCTCGGTGGGTGTGATAGTACCTGAGGTAAGCTGGCTGCGCCAGTGTGAGATGGAACCTTTAAGCATGGCAGGGAAGGGGAGGTTAGTGGGCAGATTCTACAACTTTAGGTACACGGAACTGGCCATCTTCTTCCGCAGGGGCGTTCGCCACGGCTGCGCTGTTGCTCAGGCTGGTGCCCGGGATATCCTCGCGCACTGCATCAAATACCGGAAGCGGATGGTACATGGGCTCCACCTCTGAGGTGTCCCACTGCTCCAGCTGGGCTACATAGCGGAGCACCTGGTTTAAGTCTTCTGAGAAACGTGATGTCTCTTCGGGGGTGAGAGCAAGCTTGGCGAGCCTAGCAATGTATGCAACATCAATGGAAGGTGTGTCCATGGCGGCTGTCCGGGTGGGGATTACTGGTTAAGAACGTAAAGGCAGATATGGTAAAGAGCGATGATGCAAATCACGAGACCAATAAGCATCGCGATATTTTCACCTAATATATTATGAGATCGGCTCGAACCGGAAGCAACGACAACGTGTTTGCGGCGGCGACGTTTTTCCATGACCTCTTCGTTCGGGCCAAGCGTGTTTTCCGGCCGGGCCCACGTGTCCTCATAATAGTCACGCCTGTTACGCAGTTCCTGCTCACGGCTGCGGCGGGCCTGCTGTTCCAATCGGTCAATTTCGTTCTGCCGTCTTAAGCGGTCTCTTGCCATACGTGTAATTGTCAGGGGGTGGAGATGAGAATATACGTGACCCAACTGATGAGAATCAGCAGGAAAAGAGGAAGATGGAAAGCAAGGCCCTTAGCCATTTCTTCCTTAAGATTCTTCCAAGTTAATTTATGCGCCGGTGTCTCGCCCGGGCGCGTGAGTAGTACATCAGTGTGGCGGTATTTGTTACCGTATGCGTACGCTTCACTGAAATCATTTTCAGCACGATCCAGCTTGGGCTGTGCTTCTCTCAGCCTCTCAGAGAGGCCTTCAGCTGACCAGATTTCCGGCTGAAGTGCGGAAAGAATCTGGAGGTGCCTGCGGAAACAGTCACACACGTGCTCCAATTCCTGCTGCTCTTTGTTCATGGACTCTAGCTCGCGTTCAATGCGGCGTACAGAGTTATGAATCCTCGTGCCGATGTCATTTAACTCGGCGTTGAAACGAGCTTTGCGTAAGGTGCTTTGCTCTAGCTCACGGCTTTGGTTTTCGGATTGAAGCCGCTGCTGTTCATAGATTTCTGCCTGCATGCGCAGTTTTTCTACCTGCTCCCTTACGCGTTCGGGAGAGTGTAAGGAACCATCCGCCGTCCGGGGATCGAGTTCCATTTGGCGGTATGGTGGCTGCGGTCTTGTATCTACTGTAGGCATAGTATACCCTTTGAGATGACTGTAATTCGTAAGGAAAAGTTAAACAATTTTTCGCCTCTTGTCAAGAGAATATCTTGATGGAGACAGAAAAATACGGGAAAGTTAAAGAAAAATCTTCGGTTGAGTAGACTCGACCGAAGATTTCGGAAGTACGGGCGACGGGAATCGAACCCGTGTCTCATGCTTGGGAAGCACGCGTCCTACCATTGAACGACGCCCGCATCAGAATGCGGCGCGAGTATACGTAATATAGTAAAAAAAGTCAAGTGGAAAATAAAAAAAATGTATTTTTTTTCATTTTAGACTTGCGTTATTCAATAAATGATGTAGAATACAGCGCAGAGAGCAATTGCGGGTATAGCTTAATGGTAAAGCTCCAGCCTTCCAAGCTGATCATGCAGGTTCGATTCCCGCTACCCGCTCTTCCAACAAAAATCTTGACCTATATGAAGACTGTACACTTAGCAATGTTGATGCTGGCAGGAATTGTTGCCGTTCCTGCATCTTACGCTGGCTCCGCAAAGGATAATGCAGTGGCTCTTGCTGCTGCTGATTCTCGTGTTTCTCTCGGGGCTATCTGTTTGGCTGTTTATGAAGCAGTAAAGGCTGAACCTCAGGAGGCTGTGTCTATTTATGCTGAGGTAATTAATCAGCGTACGACATGGACTCCGAATGAGTGTGCTTCCATTTTCCGTGCTGTGCTGATGGCACGCCCTGATTTGAAGGGTAACTTCTCTTCCTATGTTCGTACCTATAACAGTGGTAAGAACAGTAAGGATGAACCGACGGCTCATCCTGAGATTCCTCAGGAGCTTTTTGATATGCTGAACGCACTTTATCAGGCTTCTCTGGCTGAAGGTGTGGCTGAGGCTACAATTAACGAGCTTATTCGTGGAGTAGATGTAATCACGCACACTCCTGATGTGCTTGTTACCCCCAATGATGCCAGCCCTGGCCGTTAATTTTGGATAATTGTACCAAGAGAATAAATATGAAATCTACTATTTATAAAGTACTGCTGCTGACGGGGGCTCTTGCTCCTGCTGCATATGGTTTCTCTCTGTTTGATACGGCTCCGTCTATCGGTGTGCCTGAGTCATATGCTATGCGTTACAATGCATATGTAAATGTTGGCTATGACGATAATGTGAACTGTTCTGTAAGGAATCAGAAGTCTGGTGAGTTTGTTCGTTTTGGCGTTGGTATGTCTTATGCTGACTACGAGTCCGTTACGAAGCTTACCTACAACGCTCAAATCGGTGCTCAGCTTTATAATAAGGATGCTAACGGTGTAGATGATCGCTACTTCTCTGATATTACGCTTGGTGCTAGCCTGACTCACTCCTTCGAACGCGGTAGCGTATACAGCTGCCGTATGAATCTGAGGTACTCTCCCGAGCCTGAATATGGTAATCTTTACTCCGCTGCTGATTGCTGGGGTTCCTCTCTCAACTGGAATATCTCCAATGTGTATTCTCAGGCTATCGACGCTCGTTGGTCTTGGAATCTCAATCTGGCTTACGGTGGTTTTGTATACAGTGATAATTCCTACAATGACGACCGCCAGTATCTTACGCTTGGTACCGGTCTTTCTTATAAGGCATCTGAGCGTACTACGTACGGTGCCAATGTGAGCTATCGTATTGAAGATCGTCAGGAGGGTGAGGATTCTGAAAGCTTCTTCTTCAATGGAAGCGTGAATCACTGCCTGAGCCCGATTTCTTCTCTGTCTCTTGCTCTTGGTGCTCAGCTGAAGATGGTGGATGGCTGGAGCCGTGTGAGCCCCACTCTCGACTTCTCTTACAGACGCGCTCTTGCTGAGGGTCTTAGCGCAAAGGCTTATGTTGCATATTCCAACGAGAATGTTGATTCCTATGTGGGTGGTGTTAACTATCGAACAGTTGCAACGTGGCGTGCAGGTGTTAGCCTTGAGTATGCATACACTCATCGCGTCACCTTTATCGGAGGTCTGAGTCTGTATGATTCCCAGCATGAAGATGGGGATCTTGCTAGTTCCAGCTATGGTTCGACCTATTGGAGTGTGTCTGTTGGTATGCGTTATCGCTTTACCGAGAATCTCACTGGTAATGTGAACTATATCCATTACGATGCTGATGGCTACTATGGTTCCTACGAGCGAAATCGAGTTTCAGCCGGTGTAAGCTATAGTTTCTAATATTTATATATCAGGGGTGGAACTTTTGTTAATACATAAGTTCCACCCTTTTTATCGCTAGAAATAAAATGGCCGAGTTAAGTATCGAGGAGAGAAGGACCGAGGCTGTGCTTCATGCACAGGATTATTTGCAGATTCTGAGGACGAGATGGAAAGAGGCCATGCTTGTCTTCTTCTTGGTGTTTCTGAGTTGCGCACTCATCACAAAATTGATGACGCCTCAGTATACCAGTAATATGCGTTTTGAAATTAAGCTGCCTCGTGATTTGATAAATCTTGCTGTCGGGTCCGATGTGAACCCGATTCAGACTGACGCGTCAGGTTACGATTACATGGCGACTCAGTTCGAGCTTCTCATCTCTGAGCAGAATTTGATTGCTGTAGCCAACAAGCTTGACTTGCCCAATGAATGGCAAGTGAACGAACAAATGGCTGCAGCTATCATCGCTGATATTGTAAAGGTTGAGCCCGTTATGGGTACAAATCTTGTCGATGTCTTTGTGACTCACTCTGATCCTCGTGTTGCCCAGCGCATCTGTGAGGCTGTTGCTCTGTGTTACAAGGAGGTTCGCGAAGAGAAAGAAAATGCTTTGATTAATGAGGTTATCAGCAAGCGTTATGAGGTGCTTCGCTCTCGCCAGGATGAGCTTGAGCGTAAAGCTGACGTTGTGCGCCAGTATATTCGCTCCGGCAGATATTTGCAGGGTATCTGGAATCAGAACGGTACCGGCATGCCGGTGTCAACTGCTGCTGAAGAGCAGGAAATGAACCAGCTTAATAATTCTCGCCTTACTCTGGAGTCCGAGATCGCTCAGATGACCGTTCACGTATCTCAGCTTCAGACTCTTAAGGACGAGGAGCTTCTTAGCTATGTGACTCGAACCGGCTTGCTTTCTGCAGAATCTTACAGTTCTGCTCGTGTTCGCGAGCTTCATGAGGCTTTTCGTGAGGAGGAGGAGACTCGAAATCAGAAGATTATAAGTGGATATGGTGTAGCGCACCCTGTGCTGAAGAGTCTTGATGAGCAGCATCGTGCGACCCAGGCTCAGCTTTTCGCTGAACTCGTAGGTATGCGTGACGCTATGCAGGATCAGCTTTCAGTGAAGCGTTCTGAGCTGAGTAATCTTGAAACTCGCATTCGTGAGGCTCGTAATCGCCTTCGAGAAAAGACTTTGGAGGATCAAAAGGTTCTTGCTGCACTTCAGGAGTATAGTGCTGAAAAAGCTCGTTATGACAGGCTTGAGAATGACTATATTGTAGATCGCATGCGAATGATGGCTCCTCGTCAGACAATCGAAATCTATAGTAATCCCATTGCTGCCGCGGTGCCCAGTAGTCCTAACTATAAGCTTAATCTTGTTGTTGGTGCCGTTGTTGGTGTAATTCTTGGTCTTGTTGTTGCAGTTGTATTCAATTACTTTGATACTTCTGTGAAGTCACTGGAAGAGGCTGAGAAGCATCTGGGGCTTCCTGTTCTTGGCGTTATTCCTCAGGATGTAGGTTTGCTGTCTTTGCAGGATGGTAACAGCCCTGATGCTGAGGCTTACCGAATTCTTCGTACTAATATTGAGCTTAAGAAGTCTCTCTTCAAGGCACGCACGCTTGCTGTTGTATCCGCGAATGCTGGTGAAGGTAAGAGTACGACACTTTGTAACCTTGCTTACGTGTTCGCATCTGCTGGCTACAGCACGCTTATGATTGATGCAGACCTTCGCAGACCCCGTTTGGATCGTTACTCAGAAATTGACTCTGAGGTTGGTCTTTCGAACTATCTGACGAGCGATATGGAGCTGAAGGATGTTGTTGTGAAGACTCCTACTCCTAATCTCTATCTCTTACCCGCTGGTCCCCAGCCGAATGACCCTTCCGGTGTGCTCAGTTCTCACCGCATGGATCATTTGATTGCAGAGGTAACAAAACGCTTTGATATTGTGCTGTTTGACTCCCCACCTGTACTTGGTGTGAGTGATGCTTCTCTTCTGGTGAGCAAGGCTGATGCTACGCTTGTGGTTCTCCAGCCGCGGAAGATGCCTCTTAAGGCGCTTCTTCGTACGAGATCTATCGTTCAGAATGTTGGCGGCCAGATTATGGGCCTTGTAATGAATAATGTAGATATCAGCGCTGATACTCAGTATCAGTACTACACAACCTACTATTCATACTATTCTAATGATTCTTCCCGTAAGGAGCCGGTACCTCGCAAGAGTAGTACGTCCTCTGCTCGTTCGGCTAAAGCTTCAGCTCGCTCTGATAGCAATAGTGTAGCTGATGACTCCGCAGATATCTATTAATTCTAACTTTACACTGTCAAATGAATAAAAACTTTTGGGTAGTTATTCTCAACTTCGCAGTTGCTCTCATGCTTGCTTTGCCGCTTGGTGCTCAGTCCGAGGACGAAGTAGTTCAGGCTGAGCCTCGCGCGAGAAGAGGTGGCGTCATTCGTTTGGTGTTCCGTAATATTCCCGCAGAGGATAAGCCGAATGTTGATGGCGAGTATCAGGTAAGTAATGATGACGGCACGGTAATGTTGCCTTATCTTGCCTCACGTGTTCGAGTGGTGGGTAAGACTGCTCGTCAGCTGAGTGATATGGTGCGCCAGCTCTACATTGATCAGCAGATATATTCCCGTCCTATTGTGATGGCTATTGTTGGCAATGATGATGAAACAGCCGCTCTTATGCAGAGGCGTATCACTGTGACCGGTTATGTGGCTCAAAAGCGTCCTGTAGCCTATCGTCCAGGTATTACCCTTATTCAGGCACTCATGGAGTGCGGTGATATTACGCAGTTTGGTTCTCGTCATATCCAAGTTACTCGACGTGGTGTGACGCGTACCTACGATTACTTCAGCGCTAAAGACCGAGCCATACAATTGAGGCCTGACGATGAGATTTTCGTTCCCGAGCGAGGAGCCTGGGAGAGTCGTCCCTCAAGGCTTCTGCCGTAGTTAAATGCTTTCAGGCCCCGCAGGAGTTATCCTGTCGGGGCCTTTATGTTTTAATGATAGCAAAATGATATGGCTGGCAAAGTAGCATTAATTTTGAGTGTCGCTTATGGTGAGGGCCATAATGCAGCCGGGCGTGCTCTTGTGCAGGAATTTGCATCGCGCGGCTGGCGTATCGAAATGGTGGATTGTTGTCAGTTGACGCATCCCCGCATTTACGAGATAACTCGCAAGTTTTATCAGTTCTGCGTACGAACGGCGCCATGGCTTTGGGCTATTACTTATGCCCAGACCGCAACGGCTGATTGGGCGGCTAAGGCAACGGCTCCTATTCTTCGCGATGTGACTGAGTGTATAGCTTCTTTAGTAAATGAGATGAAGCCAGATGTCATTTTATGCACATATCCACTTTTTGCGCATATGCTAGATTATTTGCGAGAGGAGGGGCGTGTTAAAGTGCCTTATGCTGTGGTTGTGACTGATTCATTGGAAATAAGCAGGCCGTGGATGGTAACCAAAGCGCCTATGATATTTTTGCCTGATGAGCACTCCCTTAAACAAGTCAGTGAGCGATATGCGCTTTCTCCTAATCGCCTGCGCGCAGCCGGTTTTCCTGTGCGCCGTGAGTTCGCGCTGCGCTCTGGGCGCTTGGCTCCTACACCCTCTACGCTGAGGCTGGTGTACGGAGCTTTTGCACCATTGCATAGAGTCAAGTCTGATTTGCGAGCTATTATAGCTACATATCCTGAGGCTCATGTGACTGTCATTTGTGGTGAAAGGTATAGAGAACTAAAGCAGTTTGCAAGCGAAAAAGTCATCGTTTGTAAACGGACTGATAACATGCCACAATTGTTTTCTCGAAGCCATTTTTACATTGGTAAGTCTGGTGCAGCTACAATGTTTGAGGCTTATTCATCCGGTTTGCCTATGATTGTTAATTATGCGTTGCCCGGACAGGAGCAGGGGAATCTGGCTTTGTTGCTTCTGGATGGTGCCGGGGTGACCGCTCGTACCACTTTGGACCTTATGGCTAAATTGAAAGTGCTCATGGCAGAGGGCGCAAGGGGGTGGACTAGGCTATCTACTGCGATGGTGTCGGCTAATCGTGGCAGAGGTGCTGTAACTATAGCGGATGCAGTTGAGACTGTATTATTGTATGAATAAAGCAGTAGATTTTAAGCTTCTTATAGACAACTCTAACACCCGCACGAAACTCATGTTTTCTTGTGGTGGTGAGCTCTTGTCTGAGCAGATTATTATTCCAACTTGCGAATTGACTGCTTCGAAGCTTCGTCGTGTTGTTTCAGCGTATGACTTTAACCAAGTGGTGGTAAGTTCGGTTGTGCCATCTGCTGCTGCTGAAATATCTGAAGCTTTTGGCAATCTTGTTCATTTTATTAAGCCGAGCGATGTACTTTTCGTTGATTTTGAGTATGATGGAATCTCGACGCTTGGTGCTGATAGAATTGCTAATATAGCTGGTTGTGCTTTGTATGGGCGCTTTCCCTGCGTTGCTGTGGATTTGGGGACGGCCATTACTTTTGATGTGTTGTCTGAGCGTGATGGCCGGCCTGTGTTTGTGGGGGGGAGTATTGCACCTGGCTTGTCTACAATGTCTCAGTCTCTTTCTCAGAAAACGGCCTTGCTGCCATCTATTTCCTTATCCGGAATTCCCCGCGCTTTGGCTCAAAATACAGTAGGGGCTATGCAAAGTGGTTGTTTGTTTGGGTGCGCAGGGCTCGTAAGGGAGCTGTTGCATGTTATTTCTGACGAGCTCGGAAGCCGACCTTTTGTTTTGGCTACGGGAGGTGATGCCTCATTGATATTCAATATGAACGTGGGTATTGATTCTGTAGATGCACTGCTTACTTTTAAGGGGCTGAATGAGGTTGCTCGACATCTTTTGTGATACTTTTTTTGTCGGAACGAAGTTTTTTATTGCAACCTGACTCGAGTTGCGCTATTATATGGGCACCTTACAAACTAGTCACACTTATGTCCGACAGCATTGAAACACAGGTAAAGGAAATCATCGTCGAGCAGCTCGGCGTTGACCCCGAGAAGGTAACCAGCGACGCTAAGTTCATCGAGGATCTCGGTGCAGATTCTCTCGATACGGTTGAGCTCGTCATGACGTTCGAGGAGAAGTTCTCCGTAGAGGTTCCTGATGAGGATGCCGAGAAACTCAAGTCCGTGGCTGATGTTGTTGCTTACATTAAGGCTAATCAGGCTTGATTACTGCTTCATAAACCTTTTCGAATATCGGCGGTTCCTCCTTCTTTTGGGTGGGGCCGCCATTTCTTCCTGCTTTATTTGTGTTCATGGAGGATGATTCTGCAGCTGTGTACGCGATGCAGAACACGCGTGTTCTATATGTGCCTGATAGGCGTATAGATACTTTCGGTGATACGCGGTTTAATTTTCTCCTTCTTTCTGAACCGATGGATTCGGTGGGGCACTGTCGGATTCGAAGTGGCTGGGTGGAGGCAAATCGCCCTAGGATATTGCGACCGGTCGATTTGATGGGTGTTGAAATGGAAGGGTTTGGCTCATCTGCTCAAAAATTCTTGAAATGGATGGAGGCTCATGGTGCTCCTGTGAAGGCCCTGCTTAAATATGGCTTTCGTTTCAGTCGCTCAGAGGTTCATGTGGAATATTTGCATGAAAATACGGAAGAGGTGGCTGCTCGGGTGGTGAAAGATGCTCTGCATTCCGGAGATGCCTTTAGGGCTGTGATAAGGGGGGTGGATGATGCTTGGGAGATTTCTCTCCTCTGTTTTATGCTGGAAATGATTCAACAGTCTCATGACATTAACTTCTTTGATTTTAAGCGCCGCGGTCTTATCTAGTTTTTCGCTGAGTGTTTTGGCGGGTGAGTCGGACTATTCTCTTTGGCCTCGTCGCCCGGCGGAGCTGGAGCAGGCTCGTAATTTGTTACGGGAGCAGAAGCTGGATGAGGCGTTAGAATTGCTGCGTCCCTTTGTGAGTGAATCCGGCATTGCCGGGCGTGAAGCTCGCCAGATTTCCGGTTCTATTAATGTTCGCCGTTATTTGTCTCAGCGTCATCCATGTTCCACGACGCATGTGGTGCGACGTGGTGAAAATCTCGCTCGTATAGCTGCGGCCACAAAGTGTCCGGTGGACGTTATTATGTTGCTCAATGGCATAGTAGCACCCTCTGATTTGAAGGCAGGGCAGCAACTTGTTGTTGTTCCTATGAATCTTCGTGTGGAGCTTCGGCCCCTTCAGAGAGAGATTACCGTGTGGGATGGTAAGGAGTTTGTGGTAGCGTATAATATATCATCCGTTGAACGGCTTTCGCTTGATGTGAATGCTGAGACGACAGTGCAGCATCGAGATGGGTACGTTAATGGGGCGCAGGTATCTAGGCGTTCTACTCAGTTCCTTATAAGTGATAGGGCTTTGGTCTTATCTAATGGTGTGCATATTGTTTCCTCGCAAAGGGGTGGGGCGCCGGTGGTATTGATGAATTCCAGAGATCTTAACGAATTGACTTTGCTCATGGGCGTGGGTGGAAGAGTGTCCATTATTTGCAACGAGGATGAGTTTTCCCCTGAGGCTGGTTCTGAAAAATGATTGTTGTCATATATAAAAAGTGGAATGATGTCACTTCTGCATGAAAAAAAACTTTTCATGCAGATTTTTTTTTGCTAGAATGAGCGTACGCCGGTGTAGAAACCCCGGCTCGTGTATTAATCATATAAAAGTAACACCAGCCATGAGTGATTCCCAAACAAATCAGCAGTCTGTCCGCAGAACAATGAACGGGGCTGAGGCCCTTGTGCAGAGTCTAGTTAGAGAGGGTGTAGACGTGGTATTTGCTTATCCCGGTGGTGCCAGTATGCCTATGCATCAGGCCCTTAGTCACGAGCCGGCTATTCGCACTATTCTTCCTCGTCACGAACAGGGTGGTGCTTTTGCTGCGGAAGGTTATGGTCGCGTTACGGGTAAGGTTGGTGTTTGTATGTCTACTTCCGGTCCGGGTGCAACGAACATGATTACTCCCATAGCTGATGCCTTCTTGGATTCTATTCCTATGGTGGCGATTACGGCTCAGGTGGGAAGCAGCCTTATTGGTAGCTCTGCTTTTCAGGAAACTGACGTATTCGGTATGACTGCTCCGATTGTCAAGCATAGCTATATGGTAACCCGCCTGGAGGATATTCCTCGCATTGTGAAGGAGGCTTTCTATATTGCCCGTACTGGTCGTCCGGGGCCCGTTGTAATTGATATTCCTAAGAATTTCCAAGAAGGTCAGTTTGAGCCTGATTTTGATGTGCCGATGGATTTGCCCGGATATCAGCCTGAGCTCCCTCTGCCTACTGATAAGCTTGAAGCTGTGCTTCCTTTGCTGATCGGAGCTAAGCGCCCCGCTATATATGCCGGTGGTGGTGTGGTGATTGCTGAGGCTAGTGATAAGCTTCTTGAGCTTGCCGAGCGTTTGCAGATTCCGGTGGCTACCACGCTGATGGGCATAGGTGCTATGCCTGAAGAGCACCCGCTTTCTGTTCGTTGGCTGGGTATGCACGGTGCCGTGTATGCTAATTATGCAGTGAATGAAGCCGATGTTGTGCTGGCAATAGGTGCTCGCTTTGACGATCGTGTGACCGGTGCTGTTAAGACTTTCTGTGAGCGTTCTCGCATTATTCACATTGATTATGATGCGGCTGAGCTTAATAAGAACAAGAAGGTGGAAATGGCCATTCGTGCCGATGCCGGGGCTGCCCTTGCATATCTTAATGAAAAGCTCGCAGCCGCAGGTTATGAGCGCAAGCAGTATGACGTGGAGAACCGCCCTGAGTGGTTTGGTCTTATTGAGCAGTGGAAAAAGGATTATCCTCTCTGCTATGAGGCTCGTGAGCATGAAATCGCTCCGCAGTCCATTATTGAGGAATTGTACCGCCAGATGGAAGGTAAGGACGCAATCATCTGTACTGGTGTAGGTCAGCACCAGATGTTTGCCGCTCAGTTCTATCGTTTTAATAAGCCTCGTCGCCTTTCTACTTCCGGTGGTCTTGGCTCCATGGGCTACGGACTTCCTGCTGCAATGGGTGCCCACGTGGCTTATCCGGAGCTGCCTGTAATCAATATTGATGGTGACGGCTCATTCCTTATGAACGTTCAGGAGCTTGGCACGATTCGTACCGAGCACATGCCGATTAAGTCTATCATTATTGATAATCAGCACTTGGGTATGGTGGTACAATGGGAAGACCTTAAGTACGATTCTCATCGTGCTAACACTTTCCTTGCTGATCCTTCTGAAACGTATGACCCCACGCATCATACGCCGGAAGTTCTTTACCCGAACTATCCGCTTTTGTGCCAGGGCTTTGGTATTAAGTGTGAACGTGTGGTTGAGCCCTCCGAGCTCCCCGCTGCCATTAAGCGCATGCTGGAGGCGGATGAGGCGTATGTTCTTGATGTTATGGTTCCCCATGATGTGCACGTATTGCCGATGATTCCTGGCGGTATGTGTTATAAGGATGTGGTTCTGGAGCGCATCGCTGGTGATGGTAAGGGGCGTAAAGCCTCTGAGCTTGGTAAGGAGATTCCTTCCGCGCTCTAATGTGAATAACGCTGCCTAAATGCTATAAGATGGGATCCGGTCTAGTGAAAACAATTGTAGTGCTGATACTATTATCAGCACTAGCTTTTGTCGTTGGCTCTTTGTCATCGGATGGTCTTAAGAGTGCAATGGCTCCTGTGGGCTTGTTGGTTCTGGGGGTGTCTCTTATGTGCCTCGGGCGTTATAGCTGGGCGTTAGTTTTCATTTTGCCCTCAGCTGTATCAGCTCTAGATATTTCCTTCTTAAAGGAGTTACCTATTGCGTACATTACATCCGGCGGCCTTTTGGTGTACTGGTTGATTATGTATATCATGGGCTATGTTAAGATTACATGGCATAAGTCAACGGTTATAGATATTGCGACGTTAATTTTCTCTTTGTACTTTGCATTTACGTGGGTAATGCATCCCGTAACGATTAGTGCTTTTGTTAATGAAATTACTGATGTCGGCTATGCTTCGATTGGCGGTAAGGACTATATATGGTTCGTGTTTGCTTCGCTTACCTACATATTCATCAGCATCATTCCCATGGAAATGGACCGCATGGGAAAGTTATTGAAAGTTTGTTTCTGGATTACCGTTTTCTGCTTGTTGATTACAACCGCAAAGGGTGTTTTGCTCGCAGCTAAAAAACAGGCTGATGTATTGGTTGAGGGTGAAGGTGCTCGAGATTCTGGCTTTGTGGCGCTTGGTACGGCGATATTTACATATGTAGTATGCAAGTATGATATAGTTCGTATTCTGTGTTCTCCTTGGAAAATAATCCTGATTGTTGCGTCAACGTTTGGTGTTGCTGTGAGTGGATACCGCAATTTGATTCTTCAGTTTGCCGTTGTGGGATTGTTTTCTCAGTTTCTCAAAAGAAGGTTGTTATTGACATTGCTTCCGTGCGCTGTGTTTTATGTTGCACTGTTGGTGCTGAGTCATGGCGGTGTGCTTAATAACATTCCCTATGGTGTGCAGCGCGTTATATCTTCTGTTCCCGGAGCTGAGGTGAGTAACCGTCGAGCTGCTCAGGAGGCTAAGGCGTCTCTGGAGTGGCGATATCAGATGTGGGAGTGGGCTATGGATCCTTCATCGGGCTATATTAAGGATTATACGTGGGGAGATGGATTTGGCCAGAGTGCTTATTGGTATCGTTTGTATCGCATTAACTTGAATCGAGGAAAGGTGCGATATGGTGATCAGGAGATTTTTGCCAAGCAGGGGCAGTGGCATAGTGGACCTATTACAGCAATTCACCGAACCGGGTATGTCGGCTTATGTTTGGTGAGTATGTGGTCCTTAGTGGTTGTGTTCTATACAGTGAGAGTGTGCTTATTTGTGCGGCACATCAAATATAGTGAATACTTTCTGTATTACTTGATGTCTACGCTGCTCATAATCTTCCAATTCTACGCATCTGCTGGTACGTTTATTCACATATTCGGTGGTTATTTCTATCTGGCGCTTGTGAAGATGGTATTCAGTCTTGGTATCAAGTGTGGTCATATAAAGCCCCTTTTTAATAAACAGAACTATGTGCCGCTGATGGTTAAAGCTATTGAAGATGTGCAGCATGGGCCTGCTAAACCGGGTGAACAGGTAGCAAAGGTCTGATGTTGTAAAAGCTTCTCAGGAAAACAAAGATACAGAAAAGCCGCAGAGTTCGACCTCTCTGCGGCTTTTCTGTGAATTGTATCGGGGGTGACTTCTCAGCCCGCCACGGTTACAATTAGTGGCGGAGACCAAGGCGAGCCAGCAGGCTCTTGTAGAGCTCGTTGTCCGTACGCTTGGCATAATCCAGAAGCTTACGGCGACGAGCCACCATCATGAGCAGACCGCGGCGGGAAGCGTGGTCGTGCTTGTTGGAGGCGAGGTGCTGAGTAAGGTGGGCAATGCGCTTGGTGAGCACTGCTACCTGGAAACCGGTGGAACCAGTGTCCTTCTCGTTGATCTTGAAGTCGTTGACGTTGATTTCGCTCATTGTCGTATTAGTCTCTTTAGTGTTGGTTGATTTTTCGTGGCTGCGGCAAATCGACCTTCAGAGGTGGCCGTATGATATCATGTCTGGCAGAGTTTGCAAGCCAAATTTCACATAGGAGGGGATTTTTGCTCAAAAAAAGCAGCCGTGGCGTACTTTCTATTTGACCATGAACGCTGCTAAGTGGTATTATGTCGAAAGAAAATCTACGATATGGAAACACTCATCTCCGCTTATAAGTGGCTTACACGTATTCTTGATGCTGCTTCTCTGCTGCCGGATTTTAGCACGCCGCTGGGTATATTCTGTGCGATAGCATGGATAGCTACGCTGGTGTCAGCCGTAGGGTTCGTCTTTTCATTTGTGGCGGATATGGGCGGTAGCGATTTGGATGCCGGTTCGCTGGATGGTGATACTGGCTCCTTTTCAGTACAGGCTGTGATGGGCTTTGTACTTGGTTTCGGTTGGGGCGGCTATTTGGCCGTAGCCGGTGGAGCCGGGGTAGGGCTGGGCATTTTTGTGGGTGTTCTGGTGGGCGTCATCATGTTTTTTATTATCGCCGGCATTATGAAGGTTATCTACAGCCTGAAGTCTGATGGCTCGTTGAAGTACGAGAGTTTGGTCGGCATGACCGGCACGGTTTATGTGACCATTCCGCCCCATGGTGAGCCCGGCGGTCAGGTGCAGGTGAGCCACCCTAGCCAGCTCATCACTATGGCTGCCGTGCAGGAGGGAGATACTCCGTTACCTGCTCAGACCCGTATCGAAGTGGTGGCTGCCACCACATATCAGCTTACTGTACGTCCGGTGGCTGCTTCTACATCTTCTCAGAAATAACAAACTACTATATTATGGACACCAACATCATTAATACATTGGCAAAAGCCACATCTGAATCCGGTTCATTCGGTCAGATTATGGTTGTCATTATTTTCGTGCTCTTCATCATGGCCGTGGTGGCATTGCTGCTCACTCGCTATAAGAAGTGCCCGTCGGATAAGATTCTCATCGTATACGGTAACGTGGGCGCAGGGCGCTCGGCGAAGTGCATTCATGGTGGTGCCACCTTCGTGCTGCCCCTTATTCAGAGCCACGCTTTCATGGATTTGAACCCGCTGAATATTGATGTGCCGCTGAAGGGGGCTCTTTCCAGCCAGAATATCCGCGTGGACGTTCCTTCCTCCTTCATTGTGGGTATCAGCACCCAGCCTGAAATCATGCAGAACGCCGCAAGCCGCCTGCTTGGCCGCACTCGTCAGGATATTCGTGACCTTGCCTCTGAAATCATCATGGGCCAGATGCGTGTGGTAATCGCCTCCCTCACCATTGAGGAAATCAATGCTGACCGCGAGAAGCTCATTAAAGGCATCACCGGTGGCGTGGACGTGGAACTTCACAAGGTGGGTCTGTACCTCATTAATGCGAACATTACGGATATTCGTGATGCTTCCGGTTACATCGCTGCTCTGGGGCAGGAGGCAGCGGCCCGTGCTATTAACGATGCCATGATTAAGGTGGCTGAAGAAACCCGCCGTGGTGAAATCGGTAAGGCGGAGGCTCTCCGTGACCAGACTGTGCAGGTGGCTATGGCACAGGCCGCCGCTGTGGAAGGTAATAACGAAGCTCAGATGAAAGTGGCGGATTCCAATGCCCGCCTGAAAGTTCGTCAGGCTGAGGCTCTCCGTATCGCCGTAGTGGCTGAGAAGGAGCAGGCTGCTAAGGCTGAAGAAGCCGGTTATATCGCCAATCGTGAGGCAGAAATGAAGCGTGCAGAACTTGAGCGCGCCACCCAGACCGCGAACGAACTGGTTGCCGCCGAGATTCAGAAGCGCAAGAAGGAAATCGCCGCCGAGGCTGTGGCCGCCGTGCTCGTGAAGGAGCAGGAAGGTAAGGCTCAGGCTTTGGTGATTGCCAACAGAGCAGAGGGTGACGCTGCTCTGGAGCTTGCTAAGGGTGAAGCTGAGGCTCTTCTGTTGAAGAAAAAGGCGGAAGGTGAAGGCCTTGAGCTTGTGGGCCGTGGTCAGGCTGCTGCCATTCAGGCGGCACTGGAGGCTAAAGCTAATGGTTTCCGCCAGATTATCTCTGCCGCTGGTGATGCCCGCGCTGCATCCGGCCTGCTTGTCACGGAGCAGCTGCCCAAGATTGTGGAGACTCAGGCCAGCGCCGTGCGTGGCCTTACCTTCGACAAGGTGGTCGTCATGGGCGGGGGAACCGACAAGAGCGGCAGCGTAGGCGGCTTTGTGCAGAATCTTGTTACCGGCACCCTGCCGTTGCATGAGCTCGCCGGTAGCCTTGGTGTGGAGCTTCCCTCCTACCTTGGTAAATCTGCCTCGGAGGTCCCGGCTGCCTCTTCCTCTGATGAGGCGAAGGCCTGATATACACATTAGCATTTCTCGCTGCGCCCTGCTGCATACTCTGCGGCAGGGTGCTTTTTTGTACGACCGACGCGATATGCGCACTGCGGTGAAAGTCCGCGCGGAGCCGCGATGATGCGGAATCCCAGACCTGAAGAACAACTGCGGGGAGGTAACAAACCGTGGGAAAGGAAGTTCGAGGGGAAATCCCGACTG
>JAFWZG010000109.1 GCA_017517385.1 Akkermansia sp. | reverse complement strand
TTCATCAGATCATCGATACGATTTTTCAGGCAGGAAATGATTTCTTTCATGGAAAGCTCCTTAATGGGTCATATTACGCCCCATTGTGCAGGCAATCACCGCACAAAAGAGGTGCTCAGGGTACAGCTCCAAGCTTCGCCGGGATTTAAGATCGCAGCAGCGGGCTTTTCCTCCCACTTGATGGAGCCGCCCTCAGCGCTGGGCAGGCTGTGCCAGGGCTCAATGCAGACGAATTTAGGCATACCGGGCTTGGACCAAATCAGAACATAGGGGAACTCGGCAATGTTGCAGACAACAGCGCGACCAGTACCCTTCTCATAAATACCCAGGGTTGCAGATTTCAGGTTCACCATGCAGTGGCTGTCGTTAGCAAAAAGCTGCTCGTCAATAGGAAGTGCATTAATATTGGCAGGCAGAGAATAATGATCCTTCTGAACCAGACCAGTAGGCAGGCAATTCAGACAGATGGGAGACTCCGTTTCAGAAAACCGCAGCTCATAGTCCGTGGCAACATGCTGATCGTCAAAGGGAACGGTATAACCGGGATGATAACCAATGCCGAAGTGCAGCTTGTCGCTGTCCAGGTTCTCCACCGTCAGACTGTGGTGCAGGGTGTCATTTTCCAGAGTGAAGGTGGACACCAGACGAAACTCATAAGGGAAACGGACCAGCGTCTCGGGGCAGCTGCACAGTTCCAGTACCAGAGTGTCTTCAGTCTGGTCAACGAAATCATGCTCCATATCCCGGGCAAAGCCGTGCATGGAGGATTCATAAACCTTACCCTTTGCCTCCAGCTTGCCGTCTACCAACTTTCCACAGTGAGGGAATAGAATGGGAGTGTGGAATTTCCAGACAGAGGCATCTCCATTCCAGATATGTTCGACACTGTCACACTTGCGGATGACGCTTTTGACCTGAGCACCCCAGGAGGTAATGGTAATCTTCAGATATTCATTTTCAATAATATATTCCATAGTATTTCTCCTCCGTAAAGAAATGAGGAAAACATCGCAGCAGCGATAAACTAATCATTTTCGATTTTACTTCAGCAATTATCCAAGCAAATGGGTGCATTGCTGCACCCATTGCCAGTTAACCGATAAATGCCCGGACGGCATTGTAGACGCAGATGCCGACGATCAGCACCATCAGTCCGATGAACAGCTTGTCCACGGCTTTGTTGTCCATTTTCTTGTTCAGTTTCCGGCCCACGATACCGCCACCGATGCCGCCTGCCACCATCAGAATCAGTGCAGGAATACGGAACTCCGGTACAGATGCGGTCAGCAGGGTTGCCAGCAGGCTGGCAGTCTGACTGAACAGGATGATATACAGGCTGTTGGCAGCTGCAGTCTTGGTGTCCATGCTGAAGAAATAACCCAGCACCACCAGGTTGATGGGACCGCCGCCAATCCCTAAGAAGCTGGACATGATACCCAGCAGCAAGCCGATCACCAGACAGACCACCTTGTTGGAAGTGGTCCGGGTCTGGATACGGCTCTTGTTGATGGTATACAGCAGGGTTCCCAGGGTAATGATGCCCAGAGCGATAGCCTGAACACCGCCCACCATGGGGCTGCCGTTAAAGAAAGCCTTCACTGCGGAGAACATTTCCTTGCCCACCACGCCACCGGCCGCTGCACCCAGGGCAAGAGGAGTTCCGGTGGACATCTCCACCTTGCTGTCCCCTGCCCGCAGTGCCTTGCTGACAGAGTACAGACTCATGGACAGCACCGTGCAGCCGGACAGAAAATTGATGGTCGCCGGAGCGCCCATCCGGAGCATATCCAGCACGGGCTTGATGACCACGCCGCCGCCGATGCCGCAGATGGCACCGACAATGCTGGACAGGAAGGCA